>JAYENL010000060.1:0-13156 GCA_034722055.1 Armatimonadota bacterium | reverse complement strand
TATCGGCGCCACATCCTCGTCATCGGGAACCGCTGGCACATGCTCCTTCTGGACGCGACTCACACGACACTCTCACTCGGTCTCATCGCCCTCTTGACGGTGCAGCTCGCGGGCCTCGGTGCAGCCCTTGGCCGACTGCTGACCGTCACGCTTGTGGTACCGCTCAGCGTATACCTACTCAGACGGACTTTGCGGACAGCACACTCGACAAGCGGCCTGCTACTGGGAGGAGCTGGCGTCGTGCTGGGAGTCGGCCTAACAGTGGGGCTGCAACTGGTGACCGCAAGCCCGTTGGCTGCCCTTGCGGGCCTACCGCTCGCGGTGTGCTTGTACCTGGTGTTTCTGCGCAGAAGACTGGAACCAGCGGATGTGCGCCTTGCGACGCAGCTCATTCCCGGCCGCCTGTTCGGCGCAGAGAGGAAGCAGAGAATCCACGATTCCATGGAGAGGTTCTATCTCGGTGTCGCCGACAAGGTCAGTACGATGTAAAAGGCGGCACGAGGAGGTCGGCGTGTGAGCACGTTAGTGCAGTCGTACCTTCCAGGACGAACGGAGCTTCGCCGAAGCTCAGCGGTGCTCGTACTTGCCGCTCTGGGTCTTCTCGGTCTGCTGGTAGCCGGCGTGACGATCCAATACAACGCCGCCATCGCAATCCTGGTGACCATAGGCTTCGCTTTGGCCCTCGCTACCCTTTACGACCCGTACTGGGGCGCAACAGTGCTCGTGGTTGTGCTTACAGTGATTCCAGTGGAGCGTACATACAACTCGTTCCTGGGGCATAACATCGGGAATCCTCTTCAAATCATAATGCCCGTCCTTCTTGGCTTGTGCCTGTTACGGGCTCTCAAGTCGAGAGAGCTGCCCAAGCCCATCTGGCCGGATCTCCTGGTCATCGGCCTGGGGGTAGCGGGCCTGATTAGCCTCTTTTTTACCGGCCACCTCGCTTGGGAGTGGAAGAAGTACGGCAACAAGATTCTGTATCCCATGGGGCTCTACTACTTGGTCCGGCTGGTGCCACTGGACCACAGGAAGCTTGTGCGATTGATCAAGATAGGTCTGGCGGTTGTGGCTCTGCAGGGCATTGTCATGATCGTGCAGGACAGGGCTGGATCTAGCCCGATCTACTCTACGCACGGAGGACGTGCCACGGGACCATTCGGCCACTTCTGGACAGCGGCAGCATACATGGTCATGTGGCCCTCCCTGTTCATCTACATGGGGAGCTCGGCCACGTCAAGCTGGGGACGCGGGCTCTCGTTTCTCGGTTTGCTTGTGAATGCGTATGCCATCACCCGCACCGATCAGCGGGCGGCAACCGCGCTATTGCTGGTAGTCGCCGGGGTCTGCCTGTTAGCCCCCAGGACGCGGTCCGCCGCCATAAAGGCGCTGATCATCGGCGCGCTCGCGTATATCCCCTGGTCGATGACCGCTGCCGGCAGCGACTTGCTGGATCGCTTCGATGAGACTGACGAGTCTCGCGTTGCCTACCGCGAAGCAGCGTTTGCTACTCTGCGTTCGTCGCGGTGGCATCCTCTCTTCGGAGTAGGCCCGTACCAAGGGGACTCGGCCATGACACACATAGACACCTCGCAGCTCGAGAACAGGCGAGTTCTCATGTGGGGTAGTAGAGAGAGAAGCGTGGCGGAAGTCGCCGAAGAGGGAGCTGCCCTCCACAACGTATACATCGCCCTGCTGCTGGAGTTTGGCACGGTCGGTGCCATGTTGGCCTTAGCCCTAGCGATCTCGCTCCTCAAGTCGATGTTGCGGATCTACACGCAAGGCAATCACGACGGACGTATCGACCGGGGACTGATTGTTGCCGTACTGGGTGCCCTGGTCGCTTGGGGCGGAATCGGCTACGTACACAATGTGTACTCATTCACAGCGCCAATGGCCCTCATGTTCTTCTGGTACGGTGTAGTGGTCGGTCATCCGCAGGCGTTCGTGAGAAGCCGACCAGCGGAGCCTGTTGCCGATCAGCATGTCGATCGTGCAGAGCGGGTCAAGTAGCGGCGACGCAAGTGAAGGAACAGAGACTATGTGCGGCGTTTGCGGGAAGACCGTCGATACTGGCCAACTCGCCAGTGATGACATCAGCGTCGTCCGCCAGATGATGGAGGCCTTGGCACATCGCGGGCCGGATGGCAGTGGGCAGGAGAGCTTCCCCAGTGCAAGTCTGGGACACGTGCGTCTCGCCATCATCGATCTGGCGGGTGGCGCCCAACCGATGTGCAACGCAGGCAGGACGGTCTGCGTCAGCTACAACGGCGAGATCTACAACTTCCTGGAGTTGCGCGAGCAACTGGAGAAGCTCGGCCACCGTTTCCGCACGCAATCCGACACCGAGGTCATCATCCATGCGTACGAGCAGTACGGCGACCAGTGCGTGCGCCGGTTTCGCGGCATGTTTGCCTTCGCCCTCTGGGATGAGGAGAAGCACAAGCTGCTGCTGGCCAGGGACAGGCTCGGCCAGAAACCGCTCGTCTACGCGAAGACCTCGCGCGGGCTCGTCTTCGCTTCCGAATCGGGTGCGCTGCTTCGGGATCCTGAGGTCTCCTCGGAGATGGATCCCGATGGGCTCTCTCAGTACTTGCGCTGGGGCTTCATAACCGCCCCCGCGAGCATCTACCGACAAGTTCGGAAGCTGCCGCCTGCGCATATCGCGGTTCACCAGCGCGGTCAGCTTCGGATCGAGCGCTACTGGCAGCTCGAATTCACGCATGATGGACCGAAGAAGGTCGGGCCCGCTTTGGAGGCTCTGGAGGAGGTCGTCGAGGAAGCGGTTCGGCTCCGTATGGTTGCCGATGTGCCCATTGGCGCATTCCTGAGCGGTGGCGTGGACTCGAGTCTGGTCGTAGGAATGATGGCCCGCAATACGGACAGGCCGGTGCGAACCTTCTGCATCGGGTTCCGTGACGAGGACCTTGACGAGCGGCAGTACGCCAGCGAGGCTGCCGAAGTGCTTGGCACCGAGCATCAGGTCCTGGAGATGCCGGAAGTCTCTCCGGAATTGGTGCAACGAATAGCGCGGCAGTACAGTGAGCCCTTCTCTGACAGCTCTGCTCTTCCGACGTTCATCTTGTCGGAGTTGACGAGGCGCCGCGTGACCGTCGCACTCAATGGCGATGGGGGAGATGAGCTGTTCGGCGGGTACGGCCGGTATTACCACATTCGCGGCTTGCCGATGCCCTGGGACAGCTCTCGGGGTGCTCGACGAGCCATAATGAGAATGCTGCCCGAGGCGGTCTACCCCCATGTCTTCGGTGCCGCTTCAGGGCTCCTGCGGCTGGTCGGGCGCGTGCTACCGTCTGCATCCGATGCCGCGGGTGGGGCCGTCAGACTCGCGAGACCACTTGAGTACCGATACTGGGAGCACAGAGAGATCTTCGGAAACGGTGGTATTGAGTCGGTACTCACACCCGACGGCTCTGCGAGCGTATCAGCGCCGTCCTACCCCTCGGCGGTGATCGATGCCCTGCGGAGCACCACCGTGGACTCTCTGGCCGCAATCCAACATGCGGACATCGTTGGGACGCTGGCTCATCTGCTGATTCCGAAGGTGGAGATCGCCTCAATGGCCTTCGGATTGGAGTGCCGCTCACCTTTGCTTGATCATAAGGTAGTCGAGTTCGCCGCCTCCCTCCCACCACGACTACGAGCGCATCCGGAGGCCTCGAAGTACCTGTTGAAGGAGTTGGCAGTGCGGTACGTACCACGGAGGGTGTTTGAGCGTAGGAAACAGGGATTCACGGCTCCCGTGCCGCGATGGCTTGACAGATCGCTGGAAGGCCTTGTGAGCGACTACCTGCTCAACGGAGAGACGTCGAGGAGCGGTCTCTTCCGATCTGAGGCAGTGCGACACTTGCTGTCAGACAGGAATGGCGCACCCGACTGGCACAAGCCGGTGTGGCGGCTGTTACTGTTTGAGCTCTGGTATGACCAAAGGCTGATGTGAGCCGGCCCATAGCCCCATAGCCGCAATGGGACAGGCAGGACCCGACATCACGCTCAGCTTGGCTGCCACTGACGCTGTGCACACGACAACGGAAGCCATGACGCGGAATGAGGAGACGTACGATGGCTCGACTACCCACAATCCTGCGCAACCGGTATGGCGGAGCTGTCACGTTCTTAGCGGTGCTGACCTTCACAGTCGGGTATGTTTGGCTCCTTTTGGACCTTCGAACAATAGGTCAAAGACTGGAGGCCGACCCTAACCTCCGCAACTACGCGGCATTGCCCAGGGAAGAACCCAACGTTGCAGACCCAGCACCCGTAGGCAAGGTCAACCGGTGGTGGAGACCACAACCCCGAAGCGGCGGGGAACCGGGGGGATTCGGGGGCATAGTGTCCAACCCGACAGACCGCAGTCTTTCCGGCCTACACGCTGTAGCGCACGGCTACGACAGGCGCGGCAGCCCTGTGGTCCACGAGATCGTTCCATGCCAGCCCCAGACTCTGTTGCCTGGCGAGTGTGGGACCTATAGTGGTCACTACCGTAGCAGCACGGAAATCGTGCAGTTCCGTGTCTTGATTGTCCAGAATGCGGATACGAGCAGCAATAACGCGCCTATCTGGGAAGGGGGTCGGGCCCAGTGAGGTACATGAACTCGGAATCGCAGCTTGACTCTGGTGCAGAGTCCAGTCCTCAGTTGTCTGTAGTGGTGCCTTGCTTCAATGAAGAGGACAACGTCCGGCCTCTGCTGGACAGACTCATTCCCGTGCTGGAGGGAGTGGCATCGGGCTTTGAGGTGATCTTCGTCGATGACGGCAGCTCGGACAACACTACTGCAGTTGTGGCTGCGGCTCGAGCCCAGGATGATAGAGTGAAGCTCGTCGAGTTCTCACGCAACTTCGGGAAAGAGGTCGCGTTGTCAGCCGGGTTGGAGTACGCCTCTGGTGAGGCTATCATCTCTCTTGACGCGGATCTGCAGCATCCCCCAGAACTGATACCTGAACTAGTGGAAAGATGGCGCGAAGGCTCTGCCATTGTGGTCGCGATACGCGATGAGACGGAGGGCGCTGGTTGGGCCAAAGAGGCCTCATCGCGGCTTTTCTACAGGGTCTTGAACGGGTTGACCGGCCTGAAGCTTCCTCTGGGGACCACCGATTTCCGCCTGCTTGACTCTGCAGCGGCGAGCGCTCTCTGTGCCTGTGGGGAGCCGGACCGCTTCCTGCGAGGATTGGTCCACTGGATTGGCTTCCCGCAAGCACATGTTCATTACAGAGCCGAAGCGCGCCACGCAGGACAGACCAAATACGGCTGGCGGAAGCTGTTGGGACTTGCGGTCGATGCTGCAATGTCATTCTCCGTGCTACCTCTGCGTCTTGCTATCTACCTTGGCTTGGGCGCGGTAGGCGTGGGACTGATTTACGGGCTGTATGCGTTCTTGATGAAGGTCTTTACGGCGAGGCCAGTGCCGGGATGGACATCACTGATGCTGGTCCTTGTGATCCTCGGTGGTACGCAGCTAGTCATGTTGGGCATTGTAGGTGAGTATTTGGGGAGGACCTATCGCGCAGTACAGAGCCGGCCGCTTTACGTGGTTGCGCGGTCTGAGGGGCTGCGAACTCATGGGGGAATACAAGGCAACATGCCCTGACCACAGGCCATTGAGGCCGCTGCACGTGGGGAACCATCGTGCGGCTTCGCGTGGACCAAGCCGGTCCGCACATGACAGAATGAGACGAGATCCACTCGCGTAGTGGAAGCCCAGACTGAGGTCCGCTACGGAAGGGCTGTTGTCGCAGTGCAAAGTACAAATGCCATGGTGGGAAAGGCGCCGACACGAGTTGCGTTGGCTCACTGGAGAGGGGCAGAATGAGTCACGAAGGCATGCAGCGCGAGATGGCAGTGCATCTCACGAGCGAGCACAAAGCGAGGCTGATGGCAGGAGGCGCAATTATCTCGATCGTAATCCTGCTGGCTGCAAGCGTCATTCTCGGCTTCTATCTGCCCATCACTCGCGATGAGGTGCACCACTGGCCTGTGGCGCTCCTGTTTGGCGGCGGACTGCCAAGTATCGAGGTATTGGCATCATACCGGGCCGGTCCCGGACCGCTTTCGTACCTCATATGGGGGAATCTCCATGCGATAGGTGCGGAATTGTGGCTGTTGAGGACTACTTCAATGATGTTCCTCATCCTGGCGGCCGCTGGTCTCATTCGACTAGCCCGGTCTCTCCAGGCGTCCTCAACGGCCATCATGCTGGCCTTCATCGTGCTTCAACCGTACGTCTTCATAAACGGTTTTCTCCTGCTGACCGACGCACTGGCACTAGCACTGGCTGCATGGGCGCTCTGCTGGGTATTGGAGGGTGTGAAGACCGGCCATGCCAAGTACTGGATGCTAAGTGGCGTCGCCATTGCGGCCTTGCTCTATACCAGACAGCCTTACGTTGTCATTCCGGTGGGTTTGGCGCTAACTGCTCTCTTGCGGAAGCAATGGCGAACTGAGGCCTTCGCCACTGCTGCTCTCAGTCTGGCAGCGTTCGGCCCGCTCTTTGCCTTGTGGGGAGGGTTCTCCACACTGACAGTGCAGCGGAGCACGGCCTGGAAGCCAGAGCACTTTAACCATCTGCTTGCCTGGCTAAGCTTCTTCTTCTGGCCCTACCTGCTGACCCGTGCCAAGTGGACCAAGCCGCAGTCTGGTCTGCTATGGTTAGTGCCTGCCGCTTGTCTGGGCTTGCTGACAGCGGGCTTCCTTCCCGCAAGCAGACTGCGTGGCGCAGGGGTGATGGACCACCTCGTTCTGCTCACTGGTCGCCTCGGGCCTGACTGGCTGCCCTACGGCCTCTATGGGATCTTGTGGGCAGGCGGGGCCGTCATCACGAGCCACGTCGCATTTGAGGGGTGGTCTAATCCCGTTCGTCGTCCCTTCTTGATAATGGCTGTGTGCGCGGCCGGTTTGCCCGCCATATGCCCGATCTGGTGGGAACGACATTTCATCCCCGCATACTTGCTCGTCGGCATCTTGGCTTGGACCGAGCCGCTCCGCCGACGTTGGATCGCCATCGGGTGGCTCGTGATCGTCGGACTGCTGACGATGACGCATCTGGGTGATGTAGTGGCTGAAGGACTCTGGAACACGGAAGTGATAGGGCTGCTATTGGAGGGACTGGGAGGGTGAGCAAGCGCTCTGCCGAGAGGCCAATGTGGTATGACCAGGGAGCGGTGCAGAGGGCGGAGGAGCCGCAGCACGCCTCTAACATGCGCCAAAAGCTTGCCACTTCGCTTCGCTACGTGGTCGCAGCTGGAATCATTGTGGGGCTCGTTCTGCTATGTGGGAATTCCGGGCGCACGTGGCAGACACTAAGGTCAGTGGAAGCCGGTTGGGCCTGCTATGGAGTCCTAGCAATGTGCACCGCTATCTTTCTGGGGGGCCTGCGATGGCTGCTCCTGCTGCGCGCGCTGGGATATCGGCTGCGGCTATGGCAACTGGTGCAACTGTGGTTGGCCGGCTTCTTCTTCGACAACTTCTTGCCATCGACAGTTGGGGGCGATATCGCTCGTGGATACGAGTTGACACGTCGCCGTGTGCCTCTGACAGCAGTCGCAGCATCACTTCTGGTCGGCCGACTCTTCGGTCTGATTAGTCTGGGGGTATGGAGTGGGCTTGTGCTGCTGGTGAGTCTGACGATCCGAGGCTCAACGACGTTGTCTGTGCCGAACGTTTTGGGGGCCTGTGTGGCGGCCGGCGGTACCGCTCTGCTGGTGTGGGCCACCCACCTGGGAGGCTCGAGACGAGACGCCCACTACGACACGGGAGCCAAGGTGAGCTGGCTGACCAGGATTGTCGCCGCGGTCCATGACCTCGCGCAGACTCTTCGCGCATACCGCGGTCAGACCATCACTCTGTCGGCGGTCTTCGGCCTCTCGATGCTCATGTGGACCGTGGACGCGTGGGTGCTTTTCTCGTGCATTCGAGGAGCGGGCATCGGAATGGCATATCGGGATGTGATTGGGCTCAATACCACACTGAACTGGGCGGCCGCCGTACCTGTCTCCATCGGCGGCATCGGCGTACAGGAATGCACACTCACGATGCTATTGAGGGAGCTTGGGGTCGCGACTTCCGTGGGCCTCGCAGTTGGATTGACTTACCGTGCCGTCCGCTGGTCCGTGGCTCTCCTCGGCGGTCTATCACTCGCCCTCAGCGCGATGCAGACGGCGCAGCACACGGTTCCCTCTCAGGAGACGAGCTAAGTGAAGCTGCGTATGCGAGAGGTATCCGCGGCTGGCGTTCGTTGGGGCGTGGCGCCCCACGGAACCGATAGAGCAACTCGATCCCTGGCGCCCGACGGTACGTGGCGATGGGCGCTTGGGCTGATCCTCGTGGTTGCCTTTGCTGTCAGGCTGTACCTCGTAACAGGTCCGTCGAGTTGGCAGCCGTACACCATTGACTCGACGACGGGACGCTACATCATGCGGGGCATGAGGCTCAGTGGTGCCCCAGGCCCCATGTATGACCGTGTTGCGAGGAACTTCCTCGCTGGTCGCGGGCTCGTGAATGAGCCTGGCTCAGTGACCCCTACGCGCGCGCCCCTGTATCCTTTGATCCTTGCCGGCATGTACTCCCTGGTCGACGAGCCCTTACTTCCCATAGGCATACTCCATGCACTGCTCGGGACCGTGACATGCCTGCTGGTCTGGCAGGCTGCGCGGATGATGTCGAGCAATGCCGTGGGATTGCTTGCGGCAGGTATCACGGCAGTAATGCCAGAGTTCCTCAAGTACACGCCCAGGCTGTACGCCTCCACGTTGCTGGTCTTCCTCACAGCAGCCTTTGTGGTTGCTGTATTTGCGGCCCGCCGACGTAAGTCAGCCTGGTGGTCGGTGCTCCCCGGACTGCTTCTCGGGCTGGTAGCACTTACGCGCCTTGAACTGCTGGTGCTGCTGCCCGCAGTCTTGATCTGGCAGCTTCTCGATGGCGGTACCACATGGAGACAGCGGCTGGCCCGATGCACACTAATGACCGCAGGGCTCGCCCTCGTCGTGAGCCCCTGGCTGATCTACAACCGCACTACGAGCGTGGACGAGTTGGCCGACGCAGGCGGAGGAAGTCTCGGTAACTGGCTATGGGGGCATAACAACCCCTACGCACAAACCGTCTGGGAGGACCCGCCCACAGGGCCGGGTGCACTCGAAAGAGGTCTCGGCGCCGTTCCTGTGCACGCCGCTCGAGACCGGATCCAAGCCGAGCTCGGGTCAAGTGATCCGAAGGCGGTCGAGGGGTACTTCAAGCAGCGAGCAATCGAGTTCATCTTGGCGCACCCAATCAGAGTCGCCGAACTCGTGGTCAGTCGACTGATGTTGCTATGGAACCTGTGGCCCACGCCGCCGCCACCGCTACCGGCCTTCCTCGCGTATTGGGCGTTTCTCGGTGTTGCGCTGGTGGGCATCGTCCTGACCTGGCGCCAGCCCGAGACCAGGCTGCTCGTGTTCATGCTGATTGCGGTCACTCTTTTCTACAGCTTCATCCATGGGCATCCGCGCTATCGACTCCCCGCCACGGTCACGGTCATCATGCTGTTCGCTGTGGGTGCCACGCAGGTATGGAACCGCCTCAGACGAGGTACTGGCGGGATGAACCCGGCCAGGAGGGCGTGATCGAGCAATGAAGCTAATCGTCCAGATTCCATGCTACAACGAAGAGGGCACCATCGCCCGGACCATCGAGGACATTCCTCGTCACATCGCCGGCGTTGACAGCGTCGAGGTTCTCATCATCGACGATGGCTCGAGCGACCGTACGGTGGAGCGCGCGCTCAAAGCTGGCGCCGACCACCTCATCGGATTCGCACAGAACAGGGGCCTAGCGGCGGCCTTCAATGCGGGGCTGGACGAGGCCGTCAAGTTGGGCGCGGACGTCATCGTCAATACAGATGGCGACAACCAGTACCGCGGCGAGTGCATCCCCGATCTGGTTGGTCCTATCGTCCGGGGCGAGGCAGATGTTGTCGTTGGCGCCCGCCCAATCGACAAGATCGAGGACTTCTCGTGGCTGAAGAAGCGGCTTCAGCGCCTCGGCAGTTGGCTGGTGCGCAAGGTCTCAGCCACCGATGTCTCCGACGCCACCAGCGGCTTCAGGGCCTTCTCCCGTCAGGCCGCAGTGAGACTCACCGTTGTCTCCAGCTTCACCTACACGCACGAGACGCTGATTCAGGCGGGCCGCAGCGGGATGGCGGTCGCGGAAGTCCCCGTTCGCACGAACGAGAGAACGCGCCCGTCCCGGCTATTCAAGAGCATTCCCGAGTACATCGCCCGCTCGCTCAGCACGATCGGCCGCATCTACACGTTGTATCAGCCCTTCACGTTCTTCTCAATCATCGCCGCCCTCCTCTTCTGCGTAGGTGCTGCCCTGGCGGGCCGGTACGCGTACTACTACGCGATGGGCCAGGGCGGCGGTCACGTCCAGTCCGTGCTGGCTTCCGGCGTGTTGGTTATTCTGGCGATGCAGGCATTCATCGTGGGCATCGTGGCGGATCTCATAGCGGCCAACAGAAAGCTGCTCCAAGATCTGCTCGCCCGACTGCGCCAAGCGCAGGCCATGGAACGCGACACCCCGCATCAGGCCCATGAGGAGCCGATTCGGGAGCTGTCTCGGCTTCGGTGAGTCGGCGCAGAGACGTCTGACGACTACCGGGGCCCGCTAACAAGCGCACCGGATCCAGGGGATGACATCCATGCTATCATCTGCGCCAGCAACGCGCGATTTGGATCGCCTGCGGGTGCTGTTCCTCACCCGCAAGCATCCTCCTGCCGTGGGTGGTATGGAGAAGCTAAGCGCAGAGCTCGTCCAGGCTCTCACTAAGATTGTTGATGCCCGCGTCATTGCTTGGGGAGGCTCACAACGCTGGCTTTTCGTATTCCTGCCCTACTGTTTCCTACGAGCAATCGTCGAGATTCTGCGATGGCGCCCGGATGTCGTTCACCTCGGCGATCCGATCATGTGTCTCGTCGGGAGACCGTTGTCGGCTCTGTTTGGCGTCCCGGCTGTGGTCACCGTCCACGGCCTCGATGTGACGTATCCGCGAGCCTGGTATCAGCGATTCATAGTGCCTCTGATTGGGCGCTGCGAGCGAGTCATCTGCATCAGTGCACACACGCGCGAGAAATGCGAGGAGCGGGACGTCGCCGACAGGGCCGTTATCATCCCGCCGGGCGTCTGGGAGGGGAGCCTTCCCGCGGCCGGTGACGCCGCACGTCAGCGCCTGACCGAGACCAGGTTGAGCTCCGGCCACGACGGGCAGGTGCTCCTGACGGTCGGGAGACTGGTAGAGCGCAAGGGCGTCGCCCGGTTCGTCCGGACGGTACTGCCACGCCTCGTAGACGCCAGGCCCCACGTCACCTATTGGGTGGTGGGCGAGGGCCCGCATCGTGGCGCCATCGAGCAGGCGATTGAGGAGTGCCACCTCGGCGACCACGTGCGCCTGTTTGGTCGGGTGAGCAGCGAGATGCTGGGAGCGATCTACGAGCAGGCTGATGTCTTCGTCATGCCCAACGTGCCTGTGGAAGGGGACATGGAGGGCTTCGGACTCGTTGCCGTCGAGGCCAATCTCGCCGGTATGCCCGTTGTGGCCGCCGAGCTCGAGGGAATCACCGACGCTGTCAAGGATGGAGAGAACGGCCACCTTGTTGCATGGAACCAACCTCACGCCATGGTCGAGCTCATCCTCGGGTTGCTTGACTCGCCGAATAAAGCCGAGCTGGACCAGAGGGCCAGACAGTACGCGCTTGCCACCTTCTCTTGGGGCGTGATCGCGCGCAAGTATCAAAGGGCTTTGGCCGAGGCGGCCGGGAAACTTCAGGAAGCAGAGCACACCAGCGCGGCTGGCCCAACTCCGGAACTTGACAGTGCGACTGTCACGGAGCGTGATTCAGCATGATGGTGCGCAGCAGAGCTCCAGTTCGGATCTGCGACATCGGGGGATGGACGGACACGCATTTCGCTGAGCAAGGAGCGGTGCTCAACATCTCCGTGGCGCTCTATGCTCACTGCCTCCTCCAGCAGCGCGACCGTCCGCGCGAGAAGCACACGTTGTACGGCTACAGGACCTACTCGAGTGGCAACGACAACGGGGCCACCATCCGCGCTCTCGATCTGGACACCGAGCTCGAGATCGAGGACGTGCGCCGGCTGGAGTACGATGGCAACCTTGATCTTCTCAAGGCTGCCGTAAAGCGGCTCGACGTTGGGGTCGGCTTTGATGCCACCATTTGGGCAGACGTTCCACCAGGCTGCGGAGTGGGCACGTCGGCCGCCGTGGCGGTCGCCATGATCGAGGGCCTCGGGCGCTTCCGCCGCGAGCTGCTCTCTCCGCATGAGGTGGCCCGCATGGCTCAGCAACTGGAGACGGAGGAGTTGGGCCTCGAGTGCGGCGTGCAGGACCAGTTCGCCGCAGCCTACGGCGGTGTCTGCTTCATTGAGATTGACTACCCGAATGCCACCGTGACGAGACTCGATCTGCCCGACCACATCCTGCACGAGCTCGAGGAACGCCTCGTCCTCGCATACGTCGGGCAATCCCGGTTGTCAGATGCGGTCCACCGCCGCGTGATCGAGGGCTATCGGACGGGCGACGCTTCGGTCAGGGAAGCGCTGGAGACGCTCAGGGAGTTGCCCTACCAGATGAAGGATGCACTGCTGGCGGGCGATTTTGCCGCTGTGGCCGATGTGATGAACGCAAACTGGGAGGCGCAGAAGCAGCTTCATCCGTCCATCACGAACGACACGATAGAGAATGCGTTCGAGGTCGCGCGAGACGCGGGGGCGGCTGGTGGCAAGGTGAACGGTGCAGGAGGTGGAGGAAGCATCACCTTTCTGGCGGAGCCAGGCCGCGAGGTCGTGGTCCGCGAGGCGCTGGCAGAGCAGGCCGGCTGCGAGATGCTGCCCGTGAGCGTGAGCCGCGCCGGGGCGGAGAGTTGGGTCGTCGGTCAGCCGGCCATCCACACGGAAGAGCGCCGACCCATGCCAGGTAGGGCCTCGCGACAAGAATGACGTCGGAGGACTGAGCCAAGGTGTCGCCACTCTCGACGAGGGATTACTACGAACACCGCCAGAGGTCTGCTTCGCACCGGGCATGGCGTGGGCCTGAAAGCTATCGTGCTTTTGTGGACATTGTGACTCGTCGAGACGCCTGTGGCATTCTGCTCG
>JAYENL010000059.1:21109-46303 GCA_034722055.1 Armatimonadota bacterium | reverse complement strand
GCCGAACTGGGCCTGCCACAACTGCGCGTCAGGGACGCAGCCTCAATCTGATCGAACCGCCGTGTACGGACCCGTACGCACGGTGGTGTGACAGGGACAGCCCGTGAGGGCCTACCTATGTCAATCTGATCCCCTCAGTGCGAGGCCGCTATGGGGCCTCGGGGGCCTCTGGAGCCTCCTCCTCGACAGCGCCCTCCTCCTCCTCGGCGGGGGCCTCCTCCTCTGCAGGGGCCTCCTCCTCGGCGGGGGGCTCTTCAACCTCACCGGGCAGGGGCTCTTCACCGGCGACCGGCCCGGCTGGAGGCATCATAGGCTCCTCTTCCTCCGCGGGCGGACAGCCCACCAGTGGAATGAGGACGAGCACCAGCACCACCAGCACTGCCAGCACTGCCAGACCTCTCATCGTCCCGACCTCCCGTTCCTTCGACGCATGCTAAGACGCACTCTGGCGTCCTGTTGCCTCTCCCCAAGCTATTTCGACGTCGCGGCCCGATTCCACCTGCAAGCCTCTCGGACAGAGTCCCCGGCGCGGGCAGATCGCCGGACCTCTATTGCGCCACCGTCAGCTCAAACTGCTGCTCGGCGCGACCCTCGAACTGGTTCGCGACGATCACGCTCACCGCGGCCGTTCCCACGTCTGCCTCAGCGGGCGTGCCGGAGAGCAGGCCCGTGCTCTCGTCCATCGACAGCCACGCAGGACCATTCGCCATGGAGAAGCCATTCTCCTCGATATCCCAGAACTGGTTTCCCGGCTCCTCGTAGTGGTGCTGGACGTCTCCCAGAGATCGCAGGCTCTTCACCTCATAGCGGTACTCTTCACCAACGCGAGCCCGGGTGGGGGGATCGGAGTAGATGAACGGGTGCGGGGCCTCGGCGTAGTCGGAGTTGCCGCTCTCGGTGCCGTTCCCGTCGATGGCCACCACGCGGTAGAAGACGCGGTTGGTGTTCGGCCCCCCGGCGTCAGGCCCGATGACGACCATGGATGTCCGGTCGGTCTCGCCGACGAGATTGCCAGGCACCTCGCCCCGCGTGTAGGAGACATGCGGCTCACGGTTGGCGGTGAAGCCCTTCTCGTCGGAGCCGAAGACGGCGTAGCGGACCGGCCGCGGGCCGTGGGGATTCGAGTCCCAGCGCAGCGTTCCCGTCCGGCCCTCGAACTCCAGCCGGACGTTCACAGGCACTCGGGGCCCCCGCCAGGTGAAGGTGCGGGGCTCGCTCCACGGTCCCCAGACGCCCCATCGGTCGCGGGTACGCAGCCGCCAGTAGTAGGTGACGCCGGGGCTGTAGATGCCCGTGAAGGGCACCTCCCATGTGGCCTGTGGGATGATGACGTCGAGGCTGGTGCGATAGGGCCATGCGAAGTCGGCCCGGCGGCTCACCTGCAGGTGGTATCTTGCCGCATCATCCACCGGCTCCCAGGAGTACTCCACTATGGAATCGGTGACCTCCTGACCGTCGGCTGGATGGATGGCGGTGGGGGGCTCAAGAGGCGTGACGGCGTCGGTCTCCCGCCACTCGTGTGTGATGCGCACCGCGTGCGCGGCGTCGGTCTCGTCGCTGTAGACGCACCTGTTGGTCCCCAGGCCCAGCCGCGGCAGCGACTGCGGCGCAGCCATGACGTCGGTCTCGATCGCCAGCGCCCGCACCACCGCCGTCGCCTCTCCGGCCGAGCCCAGCCCCAGGCGCACGAAGTACTCGTACTTCGCGGGCTCGTTATGCACATCCAGCGCCTCGTCGAGGGCCACCTCGGCCCGGTGGGGGCCATTGCCCTCCGCGGACCACAGCTCGGCGAACTCCTCGCCATCGAGCGAGAGCTCCACGCTGAAGGCGTCGCCCTCCTGGCCGCCGGCGAGCTCCGCCCTGACGGTGCCGCCGCAGATGGCGTAGGGCACGGCGATGCGGTAGACGACCTCCCCGTCGGGCGATGTGCCGGCCACGCCCTCGTCAGCGGCAGCCACCTCCTGGTGCGAGGCGGCGTCGGCCTGGATGCGTTCGAGCGTCAGGCGGGGCTCGAAGACGAACTTGGAGTTGCCGAAGTACTTGGCACGGTGGGAGCGCTCGGCGTTCTCGGCGCACCACTTGCCGATGTCATCCCACCGGAACACGGCGCGCTCGCCGGGCCGGAGGGTGTAGGCGATCTCATGGCCGCGGAGGGTCGGGAATGCTTCGCCGTCATCGGGGCCGAAGAGCGCGGCAGGAGCATCGCTGGGCGTGAACTTGCCGACCTCCGGCCCGTAGTTGAGCTCCCGGCGCGCCAGGTCGTGGTCGCGGGCGATGGCGTCGCCGCTGACGGGGATCTCATTCTCGCGGTCGAGGTAGAAGCAGTCCATGTCGATGTCCATGAACTGGAACTCGCCGTCCACCAGGGCCTCGCACTGAACGTGCCCGTGCAGCGCGCGGTTCTTGGAGCCGGGAAAGCCGCCGTGGTGATACAGCGAGCAGCCGGCGTTGCCGGCGTCGTCGCAGAGGTTGAGGCCGAAGATGTTCATCAGCCGCACCGGGTCATGCGGCTCCTGGTCGCCGAACAGCGGGCTCTCGTGGTAGAGGTTCATGCGCATGTTTTGCCAGATGAGGTAGACCCGGTCCTGATCGGTCTCCGCCCCCCGCGTGAACTCCTCCAGCAGGCTCTCGAAGGTGTACCAGTTGCCGCGCTCGTTGATCACCAGCCGGGGATTCACGATCGGCGTGTCGCCGACGTTCTCGATGGTGAGCTGCACGTTAGGCTGGAAGGCGACCCGGTAGTTGCCGCCGGCCACGGTGAGGGTGTTCTCCATGTCCAGCGTGCCGCCCATCTCGATCTCATACTCATGCTCCGAGGCCGTGATCTCCTCCACGTGCGTCCGCTCGGTACAGGGCAGGTCCTCCAGGCCCCCGAGCGTGCTGTGGGGATTCGTGGAGGCCACCTCGTAGACGCGGCCGTTGCTGCGCGGGTCAGTGTTGTCAGAGGCCGAGAAGTAGAGATGCTCGCGGGTCCAGTGAGAGTAGCGGCCCTGGCCCTGCTCGCGGATGTCCCTGTGCAGAGAGTGCGGTGGCCCAAGCCTCTCGCCATCCTCGAAGACCATGAGCTGGGAGCCGTTGTCGGTGAACTTGTCGCCCTCCTCACCGAAGTCCATGCCGGCGATGTAGCAGAAGCCATTCTCGTGGTGCATCGCGTCAGGTGGAAGGCGGTAGCGCTTCGGCTCCTGCTGGGCGGAAGCTGCCATGGTGATCGCCCCGATTGCGCTAAGAGAGAGGAGCAGTGCGCGTCTTCCGAGCATGGCCTCATCACTCCGGGCCCGCTGATTCGCTTCGACCATCGAGGCTTCACCGTCGAGCTTCGATGCACCTCCAACGGAGATGACTCAGGAACGCTGTGCAGGCGGATGCACATTCAGATGGAGGGGCCGCCGGGCGCAAAGCGCCCGGTGAGGCCTGTGAGCGGTGCGAACAGGCCGAGGGTTCCACCCCGGCCCAGAGTACGACGCATTGAGTTGGGAGGGGGACGCCCTCGCCCACCTTCGGGCCGAAGGCGGGGGAAGTGGGCCGGGGTGGAACCTGTGGAGACTGCGTTGCAGTCTCAGTCGCTCGCTCCGCTCGCGACCTCACACCGGAGGCGCCTACGCGCCTCTTCCCGCCGCCACAGCTCGCCCGCTCGCGGCGGCCCCTCCACGCTCGGGACACGCAGGAAGTCGTGCAGCGAGGCAATACGTCAACTTCTGCCACTCTCCACCGCTGGCGCAGGAGGCTACGGTGCGAATGACACCTGCGCCTCCGCGAGCCACATGAGATTCTGCCGCTCGGCCTGACCGCCCATCGGCGACTGGAGGATGCGCACCGCGGTGGTCTCCACGGGCTCGAAGCGATGCTCGGAGTGCTGCTTCTCCTCCTGGCCCTCGACGGTCACCTGCGTCACCCAGCGACCATCCTGGCGGGTCTGCACCTGGTAGCTGCGCGAGGTGCGCCACACCTGGTAGTAGGGCCACCACAGGTCCACGCCGTTGACGAGTCTCGGCTCGGGAAGCTCGAAGCGCAGCCAGTGGGCGTCCTCGCGCTCGTCCGAGAGCCAGGTCTTGCCGGCGGTGGTGGTGTCCTCCTCGGTCATGATCTCGCCGTCGGCGATGACCGACCAGTCGCTCCATCCCTCGTCGGAGGTGAGGCTGTCCACCGTGATGACGGTGCCGTCCTCCAGAGTCATGGAGGGCGCCAGGGTCCAGGAGACCGAGCGCCGGGTCCGCTGATCGTCGATGGCGAAGTCGTCCACCACCATCTCGATTGCGCCTCGGATCGAGTCCGCCAGTCCCTCGATCTCCCGGGGCAGGACCTTCAGCGTGCCGCTGCGCTCATCGTGAGCCGCGAAGGAGACGCCTGCATCCCCCGGGCGGAGCGTGCGGCCCTGCGCGGTCACGGTCATGGAGGCGGGGTCGAGCGGGTTCTTCTCGTCCCGGACGGCGAGCATCACCCTCCCCGGCAGCTCCTCCGTCCAGCCCAGAGCGGCCTGACTCTGGTCGGCGTAGCTGCGGCCGCCCACGGTGAAGCGCACCACCTCCGGCGGCTGGGCGTCGTCCATCTCCAGCCACTGTGGCGGGTCGATGACCACGAGCGCCGAGCCGCCGCTGATCTGCTCGGGCCCCAGGCTCATGGCCAGCCGGCCGTCGCGGCGCTCGACCTCCAGCCGGTGCCACGTGCCTGCGGCATCGCGCGCCCAGACGGCACCCACCTCGCCGGAGGCCTGCATGGTCAGCGTCACCGGCCCGGTGGCCTGCACGCGCCACGTCTCTATCTTCACCTGCTGGGCTGCCGCGCTGGACGCGACGACGATAGCCGCGACGCCAATCGCGAGTGTGCGCATGTCCACACCTCCCGAACTGCTGTCTTCGCCACGCTCTCGTTTCCTCCTGCCCTCCCCAAGGTCCTTCGCGAAGGCCGCGGGGAGATTGGCGGCAGGCGGTCTCGGCGGATCGGGTGGGCCGGCGTATACACACCCTGGCGCTGGTCCGGGGTGTGGCGCGCAAAGACGATCCGCATGACGGCGAGGCCCCCCGATGGGCCCACGGGAACTTGCCGCCGCTGCGTGCGTCGTGTATAATGATTCCGAGCCCATGGGCTGCGCTTTGTGGGCTCTCTCTTTTCCCCGCGAGGAGCAGTGCAGGCGGTTTCGCAACCGATGGGAACGGCTCTGTCGGGCAGGGATGCCCGACCTCCGCGGGGTTATGCAAGCAGTAGCCGCAGCGAGAACAGGGCGTGCATTGGAGACGATCCTGATGGGCCCGCAGATGACGGGCTTACGTATCGCTGACGAGGTTCTGACACAGATCGCGCAGGACGAGAAGACTGACGCCGATGACCTCCGAGAGCGCGTGGCGGCCGGCACGGTGGTCGCCATGGGCGGCGACGGCGTCAAGCCGCTGGGCATCGGCAAGGGCCTGCGCACCAAGATCAACGCCAACATCGGCACCTCCCCCGACTATCCTGACGTGGAGGGGGAGGTGGAGAAGCTCGAGGCCGCGGTGGCCTCCGGCGCCGACACCGTCATGGACCTGTCCACCGGCGGCGACCTCGACGAGGACCGCCAGGCCATCCGAGCCGAGTGCCCTGTCGTGATGGGCACCGTTCCCCTCTATCAGGCCTTCGCCGAGGCCGATGAGCGCCACGGCGACATGCTGCGAATGCACCCGGACACTGTCCTGGAGGTCATCGAGCGGCAGGCGGCCGACGGCGTCGATTTCCAGACGCTGCACTGCGGCGTGACGCGCGAGACCGTGGCCGCGCTCAAGACCCAGGCCCGCGTGGGAGGGATTGTCAGCCGCGGCGGCAGCCTGATGGCGGCGTGGATGCGCGAGAACGACGCCGAGAACCCGCTGTACGAGCGCTATGATGACGTTCTGGACATCCTCCGCCGCTACGGGGTGGCCATCAGCCTCGGCGACGGGCTCCGGCCCGGCGCCCTGGCCGATGCCACGGACGCCGGACAGGTGGCCGAGACGCGCGTGCTCGGCGAGCTGGTCCTGCGGGCCCGCGAGGCGGGCGTGCAGGCCTTCGTGGAGGGGCCAGGGCACGTGCCTCTGGACGAGATCGAGGCCAACGTGATCCTCGAGAAGCGCCTCTGCCACGATGCGCCCTTCTACGTGCTGGGACCGCTGGTCACCGACGCTGCGCCCGGCTACGATCACATCACCGGAGCCATCGGCGGCGCCATCTGCGCGGCGGCCGGCGCCGACTACCTGTGTTACGTTACTCCCGCCGAGCACATCGGGCTGCCCACTGTCGAGGACGTCATCGAGGGCGTGATGGCATCGCGCATCGCCGCACACGCGGCCGACCTCGTCAAGGGCGTCCCCGGCGCGCAGGAGTGGGACGACGAGATGTCCCGGGCACGCCGCGCGCTGGACTGGGCGACCATGGAGGACCTGGCGCTGGACCCCGGGCGATTCCGGGTCAAGCGCGGCGACAGGCCGTCGGTGGATGACCCCGCCTGTTCGATGTGCGGGCGGTTCTGCTCCATCCGCGCCAGCCGGCTTGCGGAGCGGGAGAGGGCGGCTCCGTGAACCTGGCGATCGTCCACGACTATCTGGTGCAGGGCATTCGGGGCGCCGAGCGCGTGGTCGATGTCATGCACCAGATGTGGCCGGAGGCGCCGGTCTTCACCATTCTGTACGACCCCGAGCAGATGGAGGACCGCCTCCGCGAGTGGGACATCCGCCCGTCGCTGCTGCAGGACATCCCCGGCTCGCTCCGGCTCTACAGGAAGCTGTACCTGCTCATGCCGGTGGCCATCGACTACCTGGACCTGAGCGAGTTCGATCTGGTCATCAGCTCAAGCTGCGGATGGTCCAAAAGCGCGCGACAGCGCGACGGCGCGTTGCACATCGCCTACTGCTACAGCCCGGCGCGCTTTCTGTGGTTCTGGGCCGACGAGTACATCGACTCCCTGCGCACCGGGGGGCTCGCGAAGGCCTTCGTTCGTGCCACTATCCCGTCGCTGCGCGAGTGGGACCGGCGCACCGCGCAGCGTCCTCAATACATGGTGGCCATCTCCGAGACCACGCGGCGGCGGATGCGAGAGGCCTACCTCCGGGAGCCGGACCTGGTCATCCACCCGCCTGTGGACACCGACAAGTTTGTGCCCGAGGACGGGGCGGAGGACTACCTGCTGGTGGTCTCCGCGCTCAATCCCTACAAGCGCGTGGACCTGGCCGTCCGGGCCTGCAACGAGCTGCGGCTCCCGCTGAAGGTGGTGGGCGACGGCCCGGAGTTCGAGTCCCTCTGCGACCTGGCGGGACCCACCGTGGAGATGTGCGGAAGGGTGCCCGACGAGCAGATCGTGGGCTACTATCAGCGCTGCCGCGGCTTCGTCATGCCTCAGGAGGAGGACTTCGGCCTCACGCCGCTGGAGGCCAATGCCACCGGCAGGCCGGTGATCGCCTACCGGGCCGGCGGCGCCGTCGAGACCATGGTCGAGGGCCGGACCTGCCTGTTCTTCGAGGAGCAGACCGTGGAAGCGCTGGTGGCGGCCCTGGAGGACTTCGACCCGGGGCGGTTCGACCCGGAGGTCTGCCGCAGCAACGCGCTGCGCTTCAGCATCGACCGCTTCAAGGATCAGCTCGGCGGGTATGTTGAGCGGCGCTGGGAGGAGCACGTCTCGGCGCGGTAGCCCGCGCCCGTCCGTGACGGAAACTGCGAAGGGGAACAGTCAATGTCTATCGTCAAGATGCGCAAGATGGTCCGCAAGCAGATCAAGCTGAGTCTGTTTGGCCGCACCTTCGAGCTTGGTTCGCCGCTGGCCATTATCTTCTGGCTGTTCGTCATCATCTTCATCGTAGGCACCTACTACATGTACGGTCCAGGGATGGGCGGCGGGGGGCCGGTTGGGGGCCGAGCCAGTCGCGATGTCTCGCCCGTAGTCGCCACCGTTGACGGTCACGAGCTGTCGCGCAGTGAGTATGACACGCGCCTTTACTTCGCGAAGCAGGGCCGACCATCGGACCTCATGAGGATGGCCGGGCTGAAGACAATGGTGCTCGACATACTGATCGACCGTGAGCTGCTGGAGGAAGCTGCAAAGGCCCAGGGCATCCGCGTCACCAGTGAGGACATCGAGGCGAAGAAGGACGAGATGGTCGAGGATACGATCAACAGCCGGTACTCCGATCAGCGCACGCTACACAGCATCCTCGAGGAGCGTGACATGTCGCTGGAGGAGTTCAAGCGCGAGATCCGCACAGAGCGGCTGCCGAACATGGTGCCTCCGGGCACCTCCCTTGACGAGGAACTCCGCAGCGAGTTGGCGCGTGAGAAGCTGCGGGAGAAGCTCGAGAGCGCCGTCACCCTCTCGGACGAGGAGCTTAGGCAGAGCTTCGAGGAGGTCAAGGCCCGGCACATCATGATCGACCCCCAGAGGATCCTCGCCGAGGCCACGGCCGAAGAGGCGGGCGAGGAGACCCCGGACGCTGGGCCCGAGGCGCAGGAAGACCCCGAGGCCGAGAGCTCCATGACGCTGGAGCAGGCCCAGGCCAAGGCTCGCGAGAAGCTGCTGGCGCTCAAGCAGAAGGCACAACAGGGCGCCGACTTCGCGGAGCTGGCGAAGGAGCACTCCGATGCCTTCAGCGCCCAGCAGGGCGGGGACCTGGGATGGTTCACTCGCGACCGGATGCTGCCGGACCTGGCCTTCCAAAGGGTCCCCGAGTTCACCAAGGCCGCCTTCGACCTGAAGGAGGGCGAGATCTCCGATCCGGTCGAGAGCCCTATGGGCCTGCACATCATCAAGGTCGAGGGCCGCCGGCTGGAGCTGCCCGAGAACTTCGAGGAGAGCAAGGAGCAGTACCGCCAGCAACTGCTCGTCCAGCGTCGGCAGGACGCCTGGAAGGACTTTCGGCAGCAGCTCCGGGAGAGGGCCGAGATAGAGATCATCGACCCCGAGCTGCAGGCCTACAAGATGCTGGAGAAGGACCCCGAAAGGCACGCTGCCCAGGCGGCAGAGCTGCTGGCCACCGCGTTCAAGCAGGACCCCTACAACGCGTCGGCGGCCTTCGAGTTGGCGATGCTGCTCAAGCGCGGCGACCAGCCCGGCAAGGCCATCCAGGTGCTCACCAAGCTCCTGGAAACCGAGGAGGCCAGGGCGCAGCAATCGCCCGAGGTGCACCTGCACCTCGGCCTGCTGCTGAAGGAGGTGGGACGCACGGAGCAGGCCATCGAGCGCTTGCAGGCCGCCTCCGAGTGGGCACAGGGCTTCGACCGCATGAACAGGGCCATCCACGGGCAGCTCAAGGCCGTCTACGAGGAGCTGGAGCGCACGGAGCTGGCACAGAAGGAGCAGCAGTGGCTCGACGAGTACGAGGAGAGCATGCAGTCACAGTCTCAGATGCCCATCACCATCCCGGAGAGCGGCGGGTAGGCCGGCAGCCATGGACCGCTTCGAGCTTGACTGGGAGGGGGCCGCGGCGGAGGCCGCCCGCTTCATCCACCGGCGGGTGGAGGCCGCCGGCCGGCGGCGCGGCGTTCTGGGCCTCTCAGGCGGCATCGACTCCGCGGTGACCGCCTATCTCGCCGCCCGCGCCCTGGGGCCGAGTCGGGTGCACGCCCTCATGATGCCCTACAGCGGCTCCAGCTCGGAATCGCTCGACGACGCTCGAGCAATCGCCGAGGACCTGGACCTGCCGCACCAGGTCATCGACATCACGCCCATGATCGATGCCTACTTCGAGCGCTGGCCCGACGCCGACCGCCTGCGCCGCGCCAACAAGATGGCGCGGGAGCGCATGGCCATCCTCTACGACCAGTCCGAGCGCCTCGATGCGCTGGTCATCGGCACCGGGAATCGCACCGAGGCGCTGCTGGGCTACACCACGCTGTGGGGCGACATGGCCTGCGCCTTCGAGCCCATCGGCGACCTCTACAAGACCCAGGTCCGGCGGCTGGCTGAGCACCTGGGCATCCCGGAGCGGATCATCGCCAAGCCCCCCACCGCCGACCTGTGGCAGGGGCAGACGGATGAGGGCGAGCTGGGCTTCACCTACGAGATGGCCGACCGGATACTCTCGCGGCTGGTGGATGACGGCATGACGCCCGAGCAGGTGGCGGCCGAGGGCTTCGACGAGGAGGTCGTTCGGCAGGTCGCCCGGCGCATGGACAGCAGCGCCTTCAAGCGCAGCATGCCACCGTCCCCGCCCCTCCGCGACGCCGCGCACGTCTGAACCCCGGAGCAGAGCCATGGCGACCGAGTCCCGCGACGAGCCCACCCCCGGCACACTCTACGTGGTCGCCACGCCGATCGGGAACCTCGAGGACATCACCGAGCGCGCCCGGCGCGTGCTGGGCGAGGCGGAGCTGGTGCTGGCGGAGGATACGCGGCGGGTGCGCACGCTGCTGTCGGCCATGAATGTCTCCACACCCGTCGAGAGCTACCACGGCGACACCCATCCCGACAAGCGGGCCAGGCTCATCGACCGCCTCGCCTCCGGGGCGGTCATGGCGCTGGCCTCCGACGCCGGCACGCCGGCCCTCTCCGATCCGGGGGCGACACTGGTGCGGGAGGCCGCGGAGCGAGGAGTGCGCATCGTCCCGGTCCCCGGCGCCAGCGCCGTCACGGCCGCGCTCAGCGCCAGCGGACTGCCGGCGCACCGCTTCGAGTTCGCCGGCTACCCGCCGCGGCGCGAGGATCAGCGCCGCCAGTTCCTGGCGCGACTGGTCGCCTCACCGGTGACGAGCGTGTTCTTCGAGGCTCCCCACCGGCTGCGGGACTGCCTCGCGGATCTCCAGGAGGTGGCCGGCCCCGAGCAGCCCGTGATCATCTGCCGGGAGCTCACCAAGCTCCACGAGGAGATCCTGCGAACCACGGTCGCCGGGGCGATCGAGCGGTTCGCCGGGCAGCAGCCACGCGGCGAGCTGTCCGTCCTGCTGCCCCCGGGCGAGGACCACGATGAGCACGCACTGGACGAGGCAGCCCTGCGCGACGCCGGGTGCCGCCTCCTCGATGCAGGTATCAGCACGCGCGACGCGGCCGACCTGCTCTCCGAGCTGACCGGCCGCGGGCGCAACGAGCTCTACGACCTGCTGCTGGAGCTGCGCGGTTAGTTCGCCACAGGGATGGCCGGCCCGGGCTGCTGGAGCTGCTGCAGCGTGCCCACCGGCTCACCGAGCTCCATGATGTCCACCAGAGGCGTGTCGCCGAAGACCCGACTCACGGTGAAGATGCCGCCGACGGGTGCCACCTCAACGGATACCTCGCTGACATTCGTCATCAGCCGCAGCATCTGTCCCTGTCCGCCCCACTCCACACGGAGCAGCCGAGTCACGTCATTCTCCTCGACCGCGGCGATCACGTAGCGCTCGCCCGCCGGGGCGGCGGCGGAGAGGACCTTGCCCTGGCTGACAAGCTCCGCGGTCTTGCCGCGCTCCGGGATCACAGCGATGAGCTTCCCGTCCTCGTCGCGGATCAGCAGCGACGAGCTCCGCGGGATCCAGCCCAGCACGGCGACCTGTCCCAGGTCTCGCATCTCCTCGCCGTCCCAGAGGAAGCTCCGGGCGCCGGCCGCGCTCGTCACCGTCACGGCCAGAGCGTCATTGGTCCACACCAGATTCCCCGGCTGGAAGCTCCCCGGCTCCGCGCCGGGAAGCGAAAGCTCCTCCGGCTCCCCCCACGGCTTGTTCAGCACCCGCAGGAAGACCTCGTTGGCGATCCTGGGTCGGACCCAGTACGCCAGCCGCTCGCCGAGCGGGCTCCAGGCCACCACGAAGACGTCGAAGCCCCCGTCCAGGGGCTCGACGCTGCCGTCGGACTGGACGTAGCCGAGTTCGTGGCTGGAGCGGGACGTACGCTTGACGACCGCAATGTCCCTCCCGTCGGGGGTAGCCGCGAACTTCGAGATGAACTGGACGGCGATCTCGCTCTCGCCAGTGCGGGGGTCGATGCGCTGGAGGTGGAAGCGGTTGTTCCCGTCCGCCGGCTCCGTGGGCTGGAGCGCCAGCACCGACACCTCCGCATCGTCCGGGTAGACGATGCCGGCGTAGCGCACGGCCGTTCCGCCTGCCGAGTGGTACTCGAAGCGCCGCCCCTCCGCGGCCAGCACAATCCTGTGGCCGGGGACGATCGCCTGGGGGTACATCATCCCCGGATCGGGCAGTCCCAGGGAGCTGTCCGGCCACTGCAGGGCCTCGACGCTCACGACGGTTATCTGCCCCTGGTCGATTCCGAGGCGGCCGGCGAGGTCCGCGAGGGCGCGGCTGACGACCACCGGCTGCTCGCTCGCTGCAGGCACTTCGGTCACCCCCGCGACCATCGTTCCCTCGGCCGTCACGACCCGGCCGGCGGTGTCGGTGTGATACTCGTGCAACTGGCCCGCCGCCTCCAGGAGCAGCCGGTAGCCGGGCGTCTGCACCTGGGCGTAGGTCTCGCCCGGCCGCGGCGCGCCAAGCGACGCGTCCGGCCAGGTGACCTCCTCCACGGATGCCAGGTAAACCTCGTTGATCTCGATCCCGAGCTGCTGCGCGAGATGGCCGCCGGCCCGGCGGATCATCCGCAGCCGGGCGTGCAGCTCCTCGTGCTCGCCCTCCGCCGCGGGTGTCTCCTCGCCGCCGGGCTCCATCAGGGTCACGCGCGTGCCCCGGTCGGTGTGGTACTCGTAGCGCTGCCCCTGAGCCTCCAGCATCACGCGGTAGCCGGGAGTCAGCACCTGGGCGTAGACGCGCCCCGGCTCGGGATTGCCCAGCGAGGTGTCCGGCCAGGTCACCTCCTCGAAGCTCGCCACGGTGATGGCGTCGGGCGCCACGTCCAGGCGGCCTGCTAGGTCCTCGATGGCTGCCTGCACCGGCTGCGGCAGGTTGCCCTGGGCGCAGGCGGCGATAGCCACCACCGCGATGATCGCCGCGATCGTGAGCTGCTTGGTCGGTGTCATCGGATCACGATCCTCCCCTCCTCCTGGGGTGCGATGCTTCCGTGCTCGCTGAGATATTGGACGAACGCGCTGTCCAGCTTGGTTCCAACGTAGTAGGGGTTGCGGCTCTCAGTGAAGGTCTCATAGCCGTCCCCGCCCTCCAGCAGAAAGGCGTTCGTGGCCACGAGATAGGTCTCCTGGAGATCGACCGGCTCATCGCCGACGGTCACCTCCGCGATCCGGTCGCCCTCGGCGATGATCCTCAGCCCCGAGACGTGCAGGAAGCCGCCGAAGGGCCTCTCAGCCGCGACGCTGCGCTGCAGGATGTCGCGAAGCTGCCGGCCGGTGAGCATCACGGTGGCCACCTCGTTGCCGAAGGGGAGGACAGTGAGCACCTCGCCGAGGGTGATGGGGCCCTCGTCGATCGACGCCCGGATGCCGCCCCCGTTCTGCAGCGCGATGGGCGCGCCGGAGACGAGGCGCATGGCGTCGGTGATGGCGTTGCCGAGGTTGGTCTCACGCGAGCGCACGTGCTCCCTCTCGCCGTCCAGGAAGACCTCCGTGGTGCCCACGACCTTCTTCATGGCCTCCTGGAGCCGGGCGTTGTAGGCCTCAACGATGGCGAGCACCTCGGGGTCCTCCGGCCGGGTGGCGTCCATGGGGATCAGCCGGTAGTCGTAGCTGCTGACGCGCCCGTCGTCGATTACCAGGTCCAGCCGGCCCAGGTACTCCCCGTAGGAGCCGGCCTGCACCACCAGGGTGGGACCGACGCGCGCGGCCGTCTCGACCGTCGTGTGGCTGTGCCCGCCGACAATGACATCCAGCTTCGGCACCTGCCCGGCCAGCGCCAGGTCCTGCTCGTAGCCCAGATGGGTCAGGGCCACGATGACGCGATCCCGGGTGTGGGTGATGCGCTCGGCCAGCATGCAGGCGACCTCGGCCGGGTCCTCGAAGATGAGGTTGGCCACGTTGGAGGGCTTGGTGGTCACCCGCGTCTCGGGCGTGGTGAGCCCCATGACGACGACCATCTCGTCGCCGACCGTGAAGCGTATTGTGCCCGGGAAGACGCGGGTTGCGTCGGCCCTCCGGCGGATGTTCGCCGAGAGCATGGGGAACTCGGCCATCTCGACCAGCCTGTGCAGGTTCGGCATTCCGAAGTCGAACTCGTGGTTGCCCATGACCATGGCGTCCACGTCCATGGCGTTGAGGGCGATGAAGTCCACCTCGCCCTTGAAGACCGTGGACAGGGGCGTGCCCTGCAGCACGTCGCCGGCGACGAGCACCAGCGTCTGCGCCCCGGCGGCATCGTTCGCCGCGCGCACCTCGTTGATGGTCCCGGCGAGGCGCGCCATGCCGCCCAGCTTGCCCTCACCGGGGGTCACAACGTTTCCGTGGGAGTCGTTGAAGTGCAGGATGGTCAGCCGCTGGGGCGTCGCCCATCCCAGTGAGGCCACCAGAACGGCCAGCGTGACAACCGCCGCCAGCCTCACCAGTGTGCGGCCCAGGCGCAAGGACGACCGTCGCATGACTGGCTCCCTTCCACACCCAGTCTCGCCCGTCCAGCGAACGACAGAGAGGCTTCGCCCGCGTTGGAGAATCTCCTGCTATCTGCGCAGCGGCGGAGGAAACCTGCGGGGGCGCCGGGAAGGCGGCCGTGGCGGGTGAACGGTCTCGTGAGCCCTCTGCAGGCGGCCTTGGCGGCGCCAATGCGCTGACGGCCTCCTCCCCGTGGGGAGGCGCGCGTGTCTGGGCCGAAAAAGCCCGGTGCGGCAGGAGTCGACGTGCTGCGCGGCGAAGGAAATCAATCACCGCGCCCGTTGCCGGAGCGGGCGGCGCCTGCCGGAGTCGGGCGCCGCCTCGTTCGCCACTGAGCATAACCAGAGAGGAGCTATCTGCCGCATACCGGACGGCTCACCGATGGACTTCGATGACACCAAAGAGGAGATTCGCGAGCGCCTGGACCTGGCCGAGGTAATCGGCCAGTACGTACGGCTGGAGCGGGCGGGCTCGAGGCTCAAGGGCCTCTGTCCCTTCCACCAGGAGAAGACCCCCTCGTTCTACGTTGACCCCGAGCGAGGCTTCTGGCACTGCTTCGGCTGCGGCGAGGGCGGGGACCTGTTCTCGTTCGTGATGCGGCAGGAGGGCCTGAGCTTCCCGGAGGCCATGCGGATGCTGGCCCGCCGGGCGGGCGTGTCCTACCGGGCTGACCCGCAGGCGGATGCGCGCCGGGAGCGCCGCGAGATACTCGAACGCGCCAACGAGATCGCGCGGGACCACTTCGTCAAGAACCTGTTGGAGCACCCAGAGGCCGAGCGCGCGCGGGACTATCTGCGCGAGAGGAGCTTCAATCGGTCGGCCATCGACAGCTTCCAGATCGGCTACGCGCTGGAGTCATGGGACGACCTGCTCAACACGCTCGCGGCGCAGGGCATCAACGCCGCCCTGGCCGAGGAGGCCGGGCTGGCCAAGGCCAGCGACCGCGGGGGGCACTACGACACCTTCCGCAATCGAATCATCTTCCCGATCAACGACCTGTCGGGGCGGCCCATCGCCTTCGGCGGGCGCACGCTCGATCCCGAGAACCCGGCCAAGTACCTGAACTCGCCGGAGACGCCGCTGTTCCGCAAGCGCCGGGCCCTCTACGCGCTGGACCTCGCGCGCGACGCCATCGTTGCCGAGAAGCGGGCGCTGATCGTGGAGGGCTACACCGACGTCATCGCCCTCCATCAGGCGGGGCTGCGCAACGTGGTGGCCGGGCTGGGCACGGCGCTGACCAAGCAGCAGCTCGACCTGGTGGGACGCTACGCCGACGAGGTGGTGCTGGTCTACGACGCTGACGCCGCCGGCGCCCGGGCGGCGCTGAGGAACCTGGAGGTCTTCGAGGGCTCCGACGTCGCCGTCAGCCTCATCGTGCTGCCCGAGAACATGGACCCCGACGAGTTCGTCAAGACACATGGCGTCGATGCCTTCCGCGACCTGCTGCAGGAACGCATCTCCCCCATCGAGTACGAGCTGCGAGCCGCCTTCGAGCGCCACGCCGCTGACGGCCCCACGGGCCGCAGCGCCGCCGTGCACGACGCCGTGGAGGTGCTGATGAAAATCCAGGACTGGACGGCCCGCGACGAGTACCTCCGCCGGGCCGTGGACTTCTGGGCCGAGGGCGACAGCGTGCTCGGGGAGTCCGTCCAGCGGGCCATCAAGCTGGAGTTTGGGCGCCGCTCGCGCAAAGACCGGCGCACCCAGCGAGCGGATGGCGGCTCGGACTCCAGCTACATCAGCGAGACGCTCAGCCGCCCCCGGCAGGGGCTGCTGCGCACGGAGACGGAGCTGCTGGCGCAGGCCTTCGATGACCAGGAGCTGGCCCGCACGCTGGTGGCGGAGCTGCAGCCGGGGGACATGATCCTGGAGACTGATGCCGTCATCCTGGAGGCCGTGGGCGAGCAGATGGCCGAACGCGGACGGCTGGACGTGGACGCGCTCATCGAGGCTTTGCCCGAGGCGGAAGGGGTCCGCAAGCGGTGCGTGGAACTGACCGTAACCGAGGTCCGGCCGTCCCGCCGGGAGGACGAGGAGATCCGCAGCGAGCAGATTCAGCAGATGATCGGGCGGCTGAAGATGCACCGGCGCTCCGGGGGGGCGGACCCGCTGATCGCCCCCGTGGCCGACGGCGGTTCCGATATGTCCGTGGAGGACTTCCGGGAGCTGGAGCGGCAGGTGCAGGCAGGGATCAACAGCGGCGAGCTGACGCCTGACGACACCGTTGTGAAGCTCTACTATGAGACCTGCCGGCGCTTGCGCGGCTCGGGCGGGCGAGGCTACATCGGCGATGGGGCGCGCGCGCCGCGTCCCGGAGCCGAGGCTCGGCCGGATCACTCCAGACAGCGGCCCGAGCCAGGTGACGAGGAGCAGACTGCTCCGGCCGAGGATGCTGTCGCGCCCGAGGAGGATGAGTGGGCGATCGAAGAGGGAGACCCGTTCTCCCTGGACGAGTGATGTCCGGGCCCGCGGCTGACGCCGCGAGCGCCCGATTGCCGAAGGGAGCTGGACTGGTTGGCGAAGGGGAAGGACCAGGAGGTCAAAGACCTCGCCGAGGTTAAGGGTCTGATCCGCAAGGGCCAGGAGCAGGGCTACCTGACCTACGGGGAGATTCAGGATGCGCTCGGCGACGTCGAGGACCTCGAGACGGAGGACATCGAGGAGGTCTACACGCTGCTGGGGGAGGCGGATGTCCGCGTCGGCTCCTCCGCCGAGGATGCTCTGGAGGAGGATAAGGAGGAGGACGAGGACCTGGAGGAGACCGACTTCAGCGAGCCGGACTCGGTTCCGGTCGATGACTCCGTGCGCATGTACCTGCGCAACATCGGCAAGGTGCCGCTGCTCAGCGCCGACGAGGAGGTGGAGCTGGCCAAGCGCATCCACCTCGGGGAGGGGACGGCACGGTTCGATCCCGCCCGCAACTGCGTGCTCTTCCGGGCCGATAAGCGGCTGCGACCGGGCACCACCTACACCGTGACCATCGACGGCTCCGAGGACGGCCTGTGCGACATTCGCGGCCGGAACCTGGGCAACAACGTCTCCTGGTCGTTCACCACCAAGGTCTCCAGCGCCCCGCTGACGGTTCGGGAAACGCGCCCGGCCGACAACGAGGAGGACGTGGAGGTACACCGTGACATCCAGGTGCGCTTCAGCGCCGGCCTCGAGCCGGAGTCAGTGACCAATGACGTCATCCAGGTAGAGGATACGCGCGGCCGGGCGGTGGAGGGGACGGTCAGCCCCGGCGACGACCCCGAGACGGTCGTCTTCCGCCCCTCCGAGAATCTGCTGCACCGCAACGAGTTCGTGGTCACCGTTCGCGGGGGCGAGGACGGGGTGGTCGGCGAGGGCGGCGAGCGAGTCCGCAAGGACGTCACCTTCCGGTTCTCGACGACCACCCAGAAGGCCGCCCCCCGTGTGGTGGAGACCAGCCCGGAGCCGGGCGCTGTGGGGGTTAACCCCGCCTCCGCAGTGGCCGTACGCCTCGACCGGGACCTCGTCCCCAGGAGCGTGAGGCGCAAGGCCATGTCGGTCACCGACTCCATGGGCCAGGAGGTGGCCGTCTCCGTGCACTACAGTCCGGAGGCGCGCTGCCTGCGGATCGTGCCCCAGGAGCCGTGGGCGGGCCGAATGACCTACCGCGTGGAGCTGCACGCCGGGGAGGAGGGCGTGCAGGGCGTCGCCGGCTTCCCGCTGCAGGAGCCGGTGAGCTTCGAGTTCATCGCCGGGCAGCGGGCCGCCGAGCCGGGGGTGGTCAGCCGCAGTCCTGCCGACGAGGAGCGTGCGGTCAGCCCCCGGTGTGAGGTCGTCGCGTACTTCAACAACCAGATCGATCCACACAGCGTGCACGCCGAGGCGCTCAAGCTCCGGGACGAGGAGGCGGTTCAGGCCCTCGCAGACGCGAATCTGCGCCTGGTGGTGAGCATCGCCCGCAAGTACGCCGGCCGCTCCACCCTCAGCTTCCTGGACCTCATTCAGGAGGGCAACATGGGGCTGATGCGGGCGGTGGAGAAGTTCGACTACAAGAAGGGCTACAAGTTCAGCACCTATGCAACGTGGTGGATCCGCCAGGCCATCACCCGGGCCATCGCCGACCAGGGGCGCATCATCCGCATCCCCGTTCACATGGTGGAGACCATCAACCGTGTGCACCGCACCTCCCGGATGCTCCTGCAGCAGCTCGGCAGGGAACCGACGCTCGAGGAGCTGGCCGCGGAGCTGGACATGCCCGAGGAGCGGGTGGCGGAGATCAACCGCATCGGCCACGATCCGCTGTCGCTGGAGGCCCCGGTGGGCGAGGAGGAGGACAGCCACCTGGGGGACTTCGTGCAGGACGAGGAGGTCGGCACACCCGTGGACGTGGCCTCCAACTCCGTGCTCCGCGAGCAGCTCGAGAAGGTCCTCGACAACCTCACCGAGCGGGAGCGGGAGGTGCTGAAGCTCCGCTTCGGCCTCGAGGACGGCTACTCGCGGACGCTGGAGGAGGTGGGGCACATCTTCGAGGTCACCCGCGAGCGCATCCGGCAGATCGAGGCCAAGGCCCTCAAGAAGCTCCGGCACCCCAGCCGCAACAAGGTCCTGCGCGACTACCTGGAGTAGACCAACAACCGGCTTCCCGCCGCAACGGATGGGAGTGTTGAGGCGGGGCGTCCTCGCCCGCGCGGGGCGCCGACACTACCGATTCGCACCGGAGCCGGCGTCAGCGTTGACGTCCCGCCGCGGCAGAGGTATAATCTGGCTGCAAAGGGCCCGTAGCTCAGAGGTTAGAGCAACCGGCTCATAACCGGTTGGTCGCTGGTTCGAGTCCAGCCGGGCCCACCATGATGAGACCACAAGGCGCCGCCCGGTCGGGCGGCGGACCGGGATGGGACCAGCAATCCGGGATCGAAGACACCCTCCGGGGCGGCTGACCGCCGCCCCGTCTGCCTTTCCCATCGCTCTTGCGGCTCCGCTGGCACCGTGCAGGCCGGCGCGCCGCCGGGGGCGAAGGCATCCGTGGCCGGACCGTGACGCGCCTGGACGACGGGGATGAGTGCTATGATATCGGCGATAGCCGACTATGTGAAAGCCCGACGCAACGAGCTCGGACGGCACGTGATCCTCATGGGCAGCGCCGTCCGCACCTCGCCCGATGAGCTGACCATCGAGCGCCTGCTGCGCGACATGGCCATCGACTGGGCGCGCGAGCACGACGTGGAGCTGCCCGAGGAGGAGCCCGGCCAGGTCGCGCTGGAGCTGATGGCCGAGCGCGTTCCGTCACACCTTGAGCGCTGTCGGCGGCTCCGCCCTCTGGTGCAGGAGCGGTGGCCCAGCGAGGCGCACACCCGTCTGGGCCGGATGATCTCCGAGCGCTACTTCCCGGCCATCTTCACCACCGACCCCACGAACCTGCTCCAGCGGGCGCTGCACAACCAGCACATGGAGCCCGAGAAGGACTACCACCTTCTGGCGGCTGGCCAGGACGACCCCGACGAGATCGAGCTGGCCATCTCCGGCTCCACCCGCGTGGCGGTCGTCAAGTGCGCCGGGTCGATGACTGGTGACTTCCTGCCACTGGCGCAGGCGGAGGTGGATGCTGCCATCGACGCCATCGGGCCGGTGATCGAGGCCGCCTTCAAGACCCTGGCGCTGTTCGTGGGCTACACGGAGCGGGACCGGGCCTTCATCCCCCACATCCCCCGGGAGGGCGACCGGGTCTTCTGGATCAACCGCATCATCCCCATGAATGACGAGGAGCTCTTCCAGGAGCTGAAGATGGAGAGCCCCGACAGCGTGGAGTATCATCGCCTCCAGCCCCGGGTCACCGAGATGCTGGCCGCCCGCTCCTCGGCCCGCCACCTGGTGTGCCGGGAGCCCGGCGAGCCCAGCAGCTTCTTCAGCGAGCTGGAGGACCGCGTCCGGCGCCACCGCCGCAGCACCCGCAGGGCCAGGAAGTCCGGCCCCACGCTCAGCGTGCTCGCCGGCGGGCCCTACCGCTTCCTCGATCACTACCGGGTGGAGGACGCCGAGCTGTTCTTCGGCCGCGAGCAGGAGACCGAGGACGTCATCGACATGATCCGGGAGCACAGGCTCAGCGTGCTCTTCGGGGCCATGGGGCGGGGCAAGACCTCGCTGCTGTGCGCGGGTGTGATGGCGCGGATGCTCGACGAGGCCGATGAGGCCGATGAGGAGCACGGCACCACCTGGCTGCCCATCTACGTGCGCTGCGGCGATGACCCGCTGGAGGCCACGCGGGAGGCCGTTCCGGACACCCTCCGGGAACAGGACCTCGGCGAGGTGGAGGCCGACCGCAAGTCCCTGCATGACTTGCTGACCGAGGCGGCGGAGGTCTCCGGGCGGCCCGTGGTGCTCATCATCGACCAGTTCGAGGAGTACTTCGTGAAGACCGGCGACCGCCTGCAGCAGGAGTTCGCCGAGCAGCTCTGCGAGGCCCTGGAACAGTCCGGGGAGGAGCTGCGGGTGCTTGTCAGCATACGCGAGGACTACCTCGGTCGGCTCTACGATCTGCAGGAGCACTTCCCCACCATCCTCCACAACGTCTACCGGCTGCGCAAGCTCAGCTCCCGCCAGGCCAAGGTGGCGGCCGTGAAGGCCGCCTCCAACTTCCGGCTCACTGTGGAGGAGGAGCTGGTCGATCGCGTCCTGGAGGACCTCTGCCACGACGGCGCCTGCGAGCCCACCGAGCTGCAGATCGTCATGGATCGCCTCTACCAGTCCCTCTCCCCGGGCCAGCACGTCATCAGCCCCCACGCCTACGAGCAGCTTGAGGGCGCTGACCGCATCCTGCGCGACTACCTCGAGCACGCCCTCCACCAGCTCCCCGCCTGGGAGCGGCGGCTGGTACGCAACATCCTCAAGCAGATGGTGGCCTCCTCGGAGCTGAAGGCGGTGCGCACCGTGGAACGTATCGCCGCGGAGGTGGGCCAGAGCGAGGAGAACGTGGAGCGCATCCTGGCCCGCCTCGAGGACCTGCGACTGGTCCGGAGGGTGGGCAGGCCCGACAGCCGCCAGTACGAGGTCGTGCACGACTACATCGCCCGCAAGATCGATGACTGGATGACAGAGCGGCAGATCGAGGTGAAGGACGTCCAGGACCTGCTCACTCGCGAGCTGGGCAACTACCAGAAGTTCGGCCTCCTGATGCAGGAGGGAGCCTTGCGACTGATCGGCGCCTACCGCAACGAGCTGACCATCTCCCCCGAGGAGATGGCGCTGATCGTGCGCAGCGCGCTGCGGCGGGAGCACGCCGTCGGCTACTGGCTGGGGCGCATCGACGAGCTGGAGGAGCTGATGGAGCCCACCCTCAAGGACATGCTCCGCGACGACCAGGTGCACGTGCGCAAGGCGGCCCTGCGGGCGCTGGGGCCGCACGTGTCTCGGGCCTACCTGGAGGAGCTGGTGGCCCTGCTCGACGATGAGCAGGAGGAGATCAGAGAGCTGGCCGAGGAGTACCTGCGCGGTCTGGACCGGGAGCTGGTGCACATCCTGGGCCGGGGCAGCGACGATGAGCGGCATCTGGCCGCCTACGCCCTGGGACGCATCGAGAGCCGCCGGGCGCTTCGGCCCCTGGCCCAGGCCCTGCGGGACGACGACGAGCAGATGCGCGACGAGGTGGCGGAGGCGCTGATGGAGATGGACGCCGAGTCCACCACCCGCATCCTCCTGCGGCGACTGCGAGAGAGCCCCGACGCGCCCTGGGCCGTGGCCTACGCCCTGGGCCGCGTGGCCCAGGACCCCCGGGCGGTGGACGAGATCCGGTCCGCCCGCCGCAGCCAGCCGCGGTCGGCGCAGATCGCCTTCGCGCTGGGCATGGCGCACGCCCAGCGGCGGGAGTTCGAGCCCGCCCTGGAACTGCTTGACGAGGCCGACCGGCTGGCCACCACCGAGACCGGACACGAGACGGTCCGGGAGATGCGCCAGGAGGTCCTCGAGCAGCAGGAGCGCGCACAGCAGTTCGAGGAGTGGGCCGCGTTCCACGCCAACATGGCTCGGACCGGACGGGCCACCGACGAGGTCACGCCGCCGCTGCGCGTGCGCTGGCGCTTCCAGACCCGTGGGCCGGTGGTGGGCGGACCAGCGGTCGCCCGGGGCCTCGTCTGCGTCGGCTCCCGCGACAGCTACGTCTATGCCCTCGACAGCACCTCCGGACAGCTCCGCTGGGAGACGAAGACCGGCGACCGCGTGGAGTCCACCCCGGCCCTGACAGCAGATGCGATCTTCATCAGCTCCCGCGACGGCCGCGTCTACTGCCTCCGGGCCAGCGAGGGCGACGTCGCCTGGGACTTCGACACCGGCGCGCCCAGCCGCTCCTCGCCCGCCATCCACGCAGGCGCGGTGCTGGCCGGCAACCAGGAGGGGCGGCTGGTGGCCCTCGATGCCCGCAACGGCCGCCTGCACTGGGACTTCCGGGCGGACGATGAGATCTCCGCCGCACCCATGGTCGCGGATGGTCGGGTCATCGTCGGCTCCTGGGACGGGAAGCTCTACTGCCTGGGGCCGGACGATGGCGAGCCGCTCTGGGAGTACGACGCCGGCGAGCCCATCGCGGCCGCCGCCAGTGGCGCCGACGGCGTGGTCTACTTCGGCTCTGACGATGAGGCCCTGCACGCGGTGCGAGTCCAGGACCGCCAGCGTGTCTGGCGCACTGAGGTGGACGGCCGGGTGCGCTGCTGCCCGGCGCTGTCGGAGGACCTGGCGGTCTTCGGCTGCATGGATGGGAACGTCTACGCCGTCAGCCGGGAGGATGGCGCGCTGCTGTGGCAGTTCGAGACCGAGGACGAGATTCTGGCCTCGCCGGCCATAGGCGGCGGCGTGGTCTTCGCCGGCTCCAAGGACGGTGCGCTCTATGCCCTCTCGCTTGCGACAGGGGAGGAGCTGTGGCGCTACTCGACCTCCTACGCCGTCTACTCCTCCCCGGCCACCGCCGAGCAGATGGTCGTCCTGGGGATGCAGTACTACGACGTGGTGGCCTTCGTGGGCGAGCAGTTCACGCCGGGGGCGCTGACATGAGGGGCCCTGTAGTGACGCTGCTGGCCCTCTGCACCGTGCTCCTCGGCGGCTGCAGCACCGCGGACCGCATGCGCCGCGAGTTCGTTGCCATGCGCTACATGCAGCAGGCGCAGAGGCACCTGCTGGAGCTGCCCCGCCACACCAGCCGGGCCGAGAGAGAGCTCGACCGGGCGCTGGCGCTGATGCCCCAGGACGAGGAGCTGCGATCCCGGGCCGCCCACCTCTACGTCAGCGCCCGCGCCTGGCGCAAGGCCGTCCGGCTGCTCGAGGGCCAGGAGGACCCCAGCCGCGCCGACCGCATCGTCCTCGGCCAGGCCCTCATGCAGGCCGGGGAGCGCGAGCGCGGCGCGCGCATCTGCCTGGAGGTCATCGAGGAGGCCCATCGGCTCTACGAGGCGGGGCAGATCGGTCGCGCTGACTATGCAGGCGTGCTCAACAACGCGGGCTACGTCATGGCCGATGCCTCCGCCAGACTCGACGAAGCCTACCGGGCCGTCAAGCGCGCCACCAAGGCGTTCCCGCTGGAGGCCAGCTTCGTGGACAGCCTCGGGTGGGCCCTGCTTCGCATGGGCAACCACCGCGATGCCGCCTTCTACCTGGAGCGCGCCCGCCGCCTCAGCCCCAGCGAGAACCCGGAGATCCTCTATCACGTGGGCGTGGCTTACGCCCGCCTGAGCCGGTACGGCGACGCGGAGGACGCCCTGCGCCGGGCCGCCCACCTCGACCCCGACTTCGAGGCCGTCAAGAGGGAGCTGGAGCGCCTGGGGCGAATCCTGCCGCGTCCGGTGCTTGCGGGCCGTAATGCCCCTGCCACCGATGATCTCAGCGCGCCGGCACCGCCGGCCGGACATCCCTGACAGGAGTCGAGTGCCATGAGCATCGGGGACAAGATCACACAGAGAGTCAAGCAGATCAGCCCCTCGGCCACCATGGCGATGAAGCTGAAGGCCGAGGAGCTGAAGGCGGAGGGCAAGGACGTGCTGTCCTTCGCGGTCGGCGAGCCCGACTTCCCCACGCCTGAGAACATCATCGAGGCCGCCAAGCGCGCCATGGACGAGGGTCACACCAAGTACACCGCCGCCTCCGGCACCCGGGAGGTCAAGCAGGCCATCGTCCAGGCCGCCAGGCGGGACCTGGGGCTGGACTACGACACCGCCCAGGTCCTGGTCTCCAACGGGGCCAAGCACTCCCTGATGAACCTGGCCATGACCCTGGTGGACCCCGGCGACGAGGTGATCATCTTCTCCCCCTACTGGGTGACCTACCCGGATCAGCTCAGGGTGGCCGGCGGCACGCCGGTGGTCGTCGAGACTCGCGGCGAGAACGACTTCCAGCCGGACCTCGACGACGTGCACAGGGCCGTCTCCTCGCGCACCGTCGCCATCCTCCTCAACAGCCCCTGCAACCCCTCGGGCGCGGTCTACGGCCGGGAGGTCATGCAGGGCCTGGCGGACATCGCCGTGGAGCACGACCTGCTGATCATCTCCGACGAGATCTACAAGCATATCATCTTCGACGACAACTACCACGTCAGCCCGGCCATGCTCGGCGAGGGCATCAAGCAGCGCACCATCATCGTCGATGGCGTGGCCAAGAGCTACTCCATGACCGGCTGGCGGATCGGGTGGATCCTGGGCCCCGAGGAGATCGTGAAGCGCGCCGGGGCCCTGCAGGGCCAGTCCACCTCCTGCCCCAACACCATCGCCCAGCAGGCGACCATCGAGGCCCTGACCGGGCCGCAGGAGTCCGTGAGCGAGATGTGCGAGCAGTTCCAGCGGCGCCGGGACTTCGTCGTCGAGCGTCT
>JAYENL010000059.1:0-21009 GCA_034722055.1 Armatimonadota bacterium | reverse complement strand
AGTCCACCTCCTGCCCCAACACCATCGCCCAGCAGGCGACCATCGAGGCCCTGACCGGGCCGCAGGAGTCCGTGAGCGAGATGTGCGAGCAGTTCCAGCGGCGCCGGGACTTCGTCGTCGAGCGTCTCTCGCAGATGCCGGATGTGGCCGTCGCCACCCCGCGCGGGACCTTCTACGCCTTCCCCAATATGTCGGGCTACTACGGCCGCGAGCTGCGCGGGCGGCAAGTCGAGGGCTCCCTGGACATGGCACAGTACCTGCTGGAGGAGGGCCTCATCAGCCTCGTGCCCGGCGCGGCCTTCGGCGCCGACGACTACATCCGCATCAGCTTCGCCGCCGGCATGGAGGAGCTGGAGGTGGGGCTGAGCCGCTGGGCGGAGGCCCTGGCCTGATCGCCAGGTGACGACGCCATGACCCCGGAGCGGGGGCGCTGTCCCCCGCTCCACACATTGCAGTGGGAGGACACAGCGTGCATCGGATCACGCTCATCCCCGGAGACGGGACCGGGCCTGAGATCGTGGAGGCCATGCGCCGGTGCGTCGAGGCCACCGGCATCGAGGTGCAGTGGGACGTCCGCAACGCGGGCATGACAGTCCTGGAGGATGAGGGCACGCCGCTGCCCGAGAGCGTCCTGGAGTCCATCCGCGAGAGCCGCGTGGCCATCAAGGGCCCCATCACCACCCCGGTGGGCCACGGCTTCCGCAGCGTGAACGTGGCCATGCGCAAGCTGCTTGACCTCTACGCCTGCCTCCGCCCCAGCAAGTACTACCCGGGCGTGAAGTCGCGCTACCCGGAGGCCGACCTGGTGGTGGTGCGGGAGAACACCGAGGACGTCTACGCCGGCATCGAGTTCGAGCGCGGCACCGGCGAGTGCCGGGAGATCATCGGTGAGATTCAGCGCCTCACCGGCGAGGGCATCCGCCCGGACTCGGGCATCTCCATCAAGCCCATCTCCGAGAGCGCCTCCCAGCGCATCGTGCGCTTCGCCTTCGACTACGCCCTCGAAAACGGCCGCAGCAAGGTCACCGCGGTGCACAAGGCCAACATCCAGAAGTTCTCCGACGGCCTGTTCCTGGAGACGGCCCGGCGGGTGGCCGAGGAGTACGCCGACAGCGGCATCGAGTTCGAGGACCGCATCGTGGACAACATGGCCATGCAGCTCGTGCAGAAGCCCGAGCTCTACGACGTGCTGGTCTGCCCCAACCTCTACGGTGACATCATCAGCGACCTCTGCTGCGGGCTGGTGGGCGGCCTGGGGGTGGCCCCGGGCGCCAACATCGGCGAGGAGATCGCGGTCTTCGAGCCCACGCACGGCTCCGCGCCCAAGTACGCCGGCCAGAACAAGGTCAACCCCACGGCCACCATCCTCTCCGCGGTCATGATGCTGCACCACATCGACGAGCACGAGGCCGCCAACCGCCTGGAGCGGGCGGTCGCCGATGTCATCGCGGAGGGCGAGCAGGTGACCTACGACCTCAAGCCCACCCGCGACGACCCCACCGCGGTGGGCACCTCCCAGATGGCCGACGCCATCATCGCCGCCATGCAGTAAGACCGGCAGCGGCAGTCGTCAGGTCCAAGTTACAAGCGACCGCGGGGGAGGCAAAGCGCGGCGGCACGTGGGGAGGCCCACCTTACGACTGTTCTTACCTCTTCCGCCCGCGCAGCGGCCACGCCAGGACGGCCGCCGGCAGCCCCACCACCACTATCGCCACGATCCCGAAGTCCAGGATCGATGACGCCCATGACAGCCACCATCCCAGCCCTACGTCCAGGTCCTGGCGGAAGCGAGCCAGCGGCTCGATGCCGGATACCGCCACGATGACAGCGATCACCACCAGCGCCCCCACGGCCAGCGCCGGAAGGCTCCGCCTGAGATCGATCTCGCTGGGCGCCAGCTCCGCCCCGATGCTCAGCGCCAGATACAGGAACGCCCACGTCTGCCAGGCGCGGAAGTCGAGCTGCCCCAGCAGCTCCGAGGCTGCCGCCCACGTTCGCGCCGTCGCCAGCGCGCTCATCCAGGTGTGCATCCCCAGCCAGATGGCGATCCAGTAGAGCGCCGCGGCGCCGGCGATCAGCGGCATGATGGCCGCCGCTCCGGTCGCCAGCCATGGAGGCGCCCACGCCACCCAGGGCGTGCCGGGCCGGCAGTAGCCACGCCCCTCGGGGTCGATGAAGAACGGCACACAGCGCCGCACGCGGTAGCCGGCGAGCAGGTAGCCGAGGGCGTGTGAGGCCTCGTGGAGGAGGTTCCCCGGAGCCCGCAGAATACCAACCAGCAGGCGGCGCGCCGGGGCTCTCCCCCACGCCGCCCGCAGCACCCACTCGAAGATCAGGCGGGATGCGACATACAGCAGGGCCGCCTCCGCGGCGACCAGGATGACGCGGCGTATCAGCTCCATGGAGGAGGGCATACGCGCGCCATTATAGCAGATCGCCCGCCGCACACCACACCGGGAGAGAGAGCATGAAGGTCACTGTGGTTGGGGCCGGACATGTCGGCGCCACCTGCGCCCAGCGCATCATCGAGAGCGACATCGCGGACGTCTACCTCGTAGACATCGTGGAGGGCCTGGCCGCCGGCAAGGCCCTGGACCTCGCTCAAGCGGCGCCGCTGGTCGGACACAGCCGCACCATCGAGGGTGGGACGGAGTACGCCCCCGCAGAGGGCTCGGACCTGGTGGTGATCACCGCCGGCGTCCCGCGCAAGCCGGGGATGTCCCGCGACGATCTGCTGGAGACCAACGGGGAGATCGTCACCGACATCGTCCAGCGGGTCATGGAGGTGGCGCCGGAGGCCATCCTGATCATGGTCACGAACCCGCTGGATGTGACCACGCACATCGCGAGGCAGGTCAGCGGTCTGCCGCGCCAGCGCGTCATGGGCATGGCCGGGGCTCTCGACACCGCGCGCTTCCGGGCCTTCATCGGCATGGAGCTGGGCTGCTCGGCGGTGGACGTGCAGGCCATGGTGCTGGGGGGCCACGGGGACTCCATGGTCCCGCTGGTCAGCTCCGCCACTGTCGGTGGCGTCCCGGTGACGCAGCTCATCGCCGCCGACCGCCTGGAGGAGATCGTGCAGCGCACGCGCGACGGCGGCGGCGAGATCGTGGGCCTGATGAAGACCGCCAGCGCCTTCTACGCCCCCTCAGCGGGCGTGACCGAGATGGCGGCCTCGATCCTGGGCGACGAGGGCCGGGTGCTGCCGGCCTCGGTGCTGCTGCAGGGCGAGTTCGGCATCGAGGACACCTTCGTCGGCGTGCCTGTGCGGCTGGGCGCCGGCGGCGTCGAGGAGATCATCGAGTGCGACCTCTCAGACGATGAAATGAAGGCCCTGCACGCCTCGGCCGACCACGTCCGCGAGACCGTCCAGGCCTGGGAGCGCATCTCGTCGCGGCAGTAGCCCGTGTCACACAACCGCCGCCCTTCACCCGGGAGGCAATCATGAGCCGATCAGCCCATGCGTTCATCCTGACAATAGGGGGCATCCTGATGGCAGCGCAGCCCATCCTGGCCGCCGACGCCGACTGGCGGACCCAGCCGCCGATCACCTATGTGCTGGACTACGGGAGCAATCACCTCGGCAACCCCGACTACATCCCAGCGGTCGCCCAGTCCCCACCCACGCTGCTGCACCTGGGCAAGGACGTGGTGATGACCCACAACTGGGGGCCGATCCAGGCCCTCGGCGGGGAGAACCAGGCGCACGGTCGCGGTGATGACATCCGCAGACTTACACCCGCCGAGACGCGCGAGCGCTACGAGGGCCTCACCGAGATGGTGCGGGGCCTGCACGAGGCGGGCGTGCGCTGGGTCTGCCCCTACATCTGCTCCATCACCCTCGGCGGCCACCACGAGCGCCGCACCGGCTTCTGGGAGTTCTACGACCACTGGGATGAGTACCGCGACGAGTTCGACCTCCCGCCGCGGCCGGAGCTGGATCCGGCCGAGTGGATGCAGCGCGACCCGGACGGATCCATGAAGTCCACGTACGGAGTCGAGCCCGACGAGGACGAGTTCTACCCGCCCTACGAGCCCAACATGCGGTATGCCGCGTGCGTGAACAACCCCGGCTGGCGGACGTGGATCGACACCGTGGCGCGGCTCGTCGCGGAGGTCGGCTACGACGGCGCATTCGTCGATAACAGCAGCACCCAGCGCTGCTACTGCCGCTTCTGCCAGGCCAAGTTCCAGGACTTCCTGCGCGCGAAGTACACCGACGAGCAGATCCGGGAGCTCTTCGGCGCCGACCCGGGCCAGGTTCCGCTGGCGCTCCAGCCCCAGCCCGATGAGCCGATGACGCTGGGCTGGGTGGAGAGCCGGCGCTTCTGGCGCCAGAGCATCCACGATCACCAGCAGGCCATCCGGGAGGCCGGCCTCCAGGCCTCCGACCACTTCATCCTCTTCCCCAACGGAGGGCATCATCGGCCGGCGTCGGTGAAGAACTCCTTCCAGGACAGCGACTACGTCATGTACGAGCTGTCCGTGGGCGACTACGGCACCCACCCGGGGCTGGTGCGCTCCCGGATCGTGGAGGACATCCACCTCAATGTCCGCAACCACCACACCTGGCAGCTCAAGTACACCGCCGCCGTGCGCGAGCGCGTGTCGCCGCTGCTGCTCACTCGCGGCGGCTACCCCAATATCAAGCCCAACCAGGCGCTGAACGTGCCCACCGCGGAGCTGGGCAACGCCGAGGCGGCGGCATTCGGCTCCGGAGCCGGCTTCCTGCTCCGGCCCCGCTGGGACCGGTACGGCAGCGTGCTCAACACCTACCGCGCCTTCTTCGAGGCTCACGCCGATCTCTACGAGGGTCTGCTGCCCTACGCGCAGGTCGCGGTGGCGGCCTTCGGCGACCAGAACCTGTATGAGCACCAGGACCACATCAGCAGTGTCCAGCAGATCACCGATGAGCTGGTGAACGCCCACGTGCTCTTCGACTACGTGGTGGAGGATCGCTTCACCGCCGAGGAGCTCGGGCAGTACCGCACGGTCATCGTTCCGGACGTGAAGTACGCCAGCCCCGAGCAGATCGCGGCGCTGGAGAGCTACATGGAGGGCGGCGGGCGGGCGATGATCATCGGCGGCACGCCCACCCACGACCTGCAGGTGCGACCGCTGGATGCGGAGGCGCTGCCTGATGTTATGCGGCCGACCGACGACGACAGCCCGATACGCTATCAGCGCCAGGGGCAGGGCTCGTGGCTCTGGATCAGCCAGGTGCCGCTGGACCGCCTGGGCGCGGCCATCGCGGCGCCCCACGACACGCTCGCCGCAGGGTACACGAGCTTCGAACAGTTCACGGCGGCTCTAAGCACCGCCGAGTACGCGGAGCGCCTCTCAATCGCCCCTGGCACTGGCCCGGGCTTGCGCGTGAACGCCTTCGCGGCACCTGACGGCTCGCGGCTGGTGCTGCACGTCCTCAACTACGACGTCGAGCTGGGCGGGGAGCCGGCGCCGGTCCAGGCCAAGCAGAACATCGATCTGCACCTGCCGCTGCCCCAGGGCACCGAGGTAGCGTCAGTGATCGCCTTCAGCCCCGACCGCCAGGAGCCGGCCTCGCTGGGCCACCGGGTCGAGGACGGCCGCGCGCTCATAACGCTCCCGTCGCTGCGCATCTACGAGGTGCTGCAGATCGAGCTGGGGTAGCCCGCAGAGGCAAGAGGGACCGACCCGGCGCTCCGTGCGGGCACAGTGACTGCCGAAGACGGACGACTGGCACACCTGGCAAGGAGAGGCGGCGCCGTTCACCTCGTGTAGGTGTACGACACGCCCAGGAACTGGTGGCGGCGGTCGTCGCCCTGACTGTTATTCAGCCGCAGGCGGTAGGCGGCCCCCAGCCCCCGGCCGACGTCGTAGCGCAGCCCGGAGGACAGGGAGTAGATCGTCCGGTTCTCGCGGAAGCGCACCTCGCCCAGCAGGCCGTAGCTGACCTCCGGGTTCACCGTCCACGTGAAGCGGCCGAAGCCCCTCTCCACCTGCACCAGCCCGCCCACGTCGCCGACCCAGTCATCGCCGGTCTGGATGTCCTTGCTGGCACCACCGGTCAGCTCCACGAAGCCCCAGTCGAAGTACTTCCGGTAGCCCGCGGCCACCAGCGTGTTGACCTTGCCGAAGTCGTGGTCGCCCTCCGTCGAGATCACGATGAGAGGGTTCCACTCGGTCTTCGGGCGCTGCTGGATGAGATAGCGCAGCCACATCTTCAGCCGGTCGTACTCTTCCTCGGCGGTCAGCGAGCGGTCGTAGTCGGAGTTGAGAGTGAACTCCCAGCGCACGCCGGGCTGATCCTGCGCCCACACCCCCTCCACGGCGGCGCTGAGGTCGTACTCGCTCTCATTCTGGACCCGCTCCTCGGTGAGGTTTGCGACCACGTTCAGCTTCTCGGTGCGCACCGCCCACGCGCTGCCGGCGCAGACGGCTCCCAGCAGCGCGATGCTGACCACCAGCGACGTCGTTCGACGCATACGGGACCCTCCATGGATATGGTGTCTTCGGCCCGCCTTATTGCCTCAGCAGCCGAGCTCGGCCGCCAGCGCATCGATCTCCCGCAGCGGGACCTCCAGGTCCCTCACCACGAACTCCGCGCGGCGCGCCGGCTGGACCTTGCGCTGCGCCGCGTCCACGCGGCAGTAGAGCCAGCGGCAGCGCATCAGGTCCGGCAGCGCCGACAGCTCCCGCTCCGTGGGCTCGACCCCTGCCCGATAGCCCTCGAGGAAGCGCTCCACGCGGGCGCTGTCGATGGTCATCGCCGCTGTCAGTGACCAGATGTCGCCCGGCACCAGCGGCTCGGTGCGGACGCCACAGAAGAAGAGGAGCCCGTCGGCGAGGTCCACCATCCGCGGCTGCCGGCTGCACCAGTCCCAGTCGAAGACCCCGGCCACCCGATGCTCGCGAAATTTGAGGTTGCCGGGATGGTAGTCCCCGTGCACCACCGTCTGCGGCAGCGACAGGTAGCGCTCATCAGGCAGGCGGTCCACCAGCGCCTCCGCAAGCTCCAGCGCCCGTGCCAGGACCGACAGCCTGCGCGCCGCCTCGCCTCGCTCTCGCCCCAGGGCGAGCAGCTCTGTGAGCCCCTCCTGGGCATCCCTGGGGTCGTGGAAGCGCGGCCAGGGCTTCGGCGCCGGCGGCTCGAAGCTCTCGGCCGCCCGATGGATGCCGGCCAGCGTGCGCCCCGCCGAGAGCAGCTCACGCTCGTCGCCCTCCTCGTGCGCCTCGGCCTCCACGTAGGCGAACAGCTCGTAGATCTCGCCGGCGTCGGCCAGCCACGATCTGCCCAGGTCGCCGAGGACGCCCTCCGGCGCCGGGAGGCCGTGGTCGCGCAGATGCCGGAAGAGGGCGTGGTCGTGCCGCACCCACTGCTCCCGGGCGTAGCGGGGATTGCGCCTGCGCAGCAGCACTGGCCCGCGCGGCGCGTCCACGATGGCGCTGGCATTGGCGGTGCCGCTGCCGGGAGCGATGGCCTCGGGCCCAACCTGGATCCCCCAGTGCCGGAGCACGCGCACCGCCTCGCCGGGCGCCAGCGACGTGTTCGTCAGCGCCATTGCTGCCTCCGATCGCGCCTGCCTCTGGGGTGGGACGCGTCACGTCTTCGTCGATGCCCCGCACTCGACCTTCAGCCCGCCGGCGGCTGCGTCCTCGGATTGGCGGTTGCGGGCGGGGGCGGCCGCTGTCGCCGTGCGGAGCGGCGGCGTCTTCAGACCCGCCGGCCGTTTGTCGTGCCGTTGAGACCGAAGGTCTCCGAGGGGCCGGCCTCCGTTCCGGCCCGGCCGTTGTCGTGGGCGCCATCCTTCGCGTAGGTCGGGCTTCCAGGCCGAGTGCCGTTTGTCGTGCCGTTTGGAGGGGCGCGACTACGCTCGCGCCCGGCCGTTGTCGTGGGCGCCATCCTTCGCGTAGGTCGGGCTTCCGGAGATCGCAAGCGATCTCACCGACAACGGCCAATGGCGCACGCACCGAGACCAGAGGTCTCCAGTGTGCGTGCCACGGAACGGCAGCCGCGTTGCGCCCCTGCCGGGGAAGGTGTTATGATGGCGCGCGGCGAATCCAGCCCCGGTTCCGAGTCAATCAACAGGGAGGTATAGCCTGTGAAGGCACCGGTCGTTGACCAGGACATGTGTACCGGATGCGGACTCTGCCCCGATATCGCCTCGAACACGTTTGAGCTCACCGACGAAGGAGTGGCCGAGGTCATCGATCCCCAGGGCGACGATGAGGAGACCATCCAGGAGGCGATCGACTCCTGCCCGGTGGAGGCCATCTCCTGGGAGGAGCAGTAGCAGCCTGCCGAGCCCATGCCGCATCACCGGGGCAGTCCGCACGGGCTGTCCCACGTTCATGTACGGAAGGAAGACGCGCTTGGGGGGAAGAAGCCTCAGGTAGGGTGGGCACGATGAGCGGCAGTCAGGCCAATGGGGATGCGACGGCGGTCCGCGGGACTGGGGATCGGAGCGGGCACTCGTGGGAGGGTGTCGCGGCTCCACATCCCGGGATCCGTGACCCCCGCAGCCGCAGGCCCGGCCAGTGGGCGCCGCTGACCGACGCCATCATCATAAGCATCGCCGCCATGCTGGTCTTCATCTCCATCTGGGCGGCTCACAGCTCATCTCCCTTCGGTCGTCCGCGAAGCTGGGAGCGCTGGCGCGCCGATGACGTCCCGGTCAGCGTGTGGTACCCGGCCGGCTGGCGGGTGATCGAATCTGGCCGCGCCGCGGAGAGGGAGCTGGTGGCACTTCGCTCCGAATGGGTGAGGATGCACCTGATCGTCGCGGAGCAGGAGGCCGGCTTCCAGGCGGCCGCCCTGCGCTATGACACCCTCGAGATGGCGCATCGGTCGGCGAGCTGGCGTTGGGAGGTAATATTCGGGGAGATCAGCGAGGGGCAGCCCGGCAGGACCGTTATCGGTGGGCGCCCGGCCGTGTGGTCGCAGTTCAGCTTCGACACGGGATTCCTCACGGCCGGGGAGCCGATGACGGGCTATCGCGCCACAGTGGCCTCGCCGCAGGCCCTCGTCCTGGTGGCCGTGGTCGCTCCGCGCCGCTACTGGGAGAGGTTCAGGCCCACCGCTCTGGACATCATCGGCAGCGTCAGGATTGGCGCCGCAGGCTAGTGCTACGTCGCGTTGGCCTACTATTGTGCGTCGCAGTAAACCACTTGTTCGTGTCATGGAAGCACAGTGACGTCGTCGTAACGCGCCAAATGTGTGAGACTGTGTCATTCAGCACTAACCGGCCCTCGGTTCGGGCCGCTCCCGGACCAGGATGACGACGACGCCGACGGCGATGATCGCCAGCGACGCCACCTGCGCGATGGTGAGCTGCGGTATGGGCCCGAAGACCTCGGCGCTGGCTCCCCGGCGGAAGACCTCCACCACGAAGCGCACCACTGACGACAGCACCAGGAAGCCCAGGAAGCGATCGAAGGGCTTGCGGAGCCACCGGCCCAGCGCCAGCAGCGCGGGCAGCGTGAACAGCAGCGTGCCGGCCACGGCGTAGAGCTGAGCGGGGTGCAGCGGGACGCCGGAGGGGCCGGCAGCCTCCGGGGGGAAGACAACGGCCCAGGGGAGGTCGGCGCTGCGTCCCCAGCAGCAGCCGTTGAGGAAGCAGCCCACCCTCGCGATGGCGTAGGCCAGCGCCACGGCCGGCGCGGAAAGGTCGAAGGCCCGCGCGAGAGTCACGCCCGTGATGCGGGTGCCGATAGCCAGCACCAGCAGCGCCCCGGCGACGCCGCCGTGCCACGACATTCCTCCGCTCCACAGGTTCAGGGCCCCCAGCGGCTCCTGGGCGTACTCGGACAGGTTCAGGAGCACGTAGCCAAGGCGTCCTCCGATGATGCCGCCGGCGAAGCCCAGCAGCGCCACGTGCAGCACCTGAGTCCCGGTGAAGTCGTAGCGGTCGCGATCGAGGTACATCCACGTGGCGGCCGCGACGAAGGAGAGGAGAACCATAACGCCCCAGGAGCGCACCTCCAGCGGGCCGAGGCGGTTCACGATCAGGTAGATGGCCGCCGTCGGCACCGCCGCCTGCACCACAAGCTCCGCCACCAGCCCGAAGGTCAGGCGCATCTCGCGGTCATCCTGGCGGCGCTCGAAGTAGGTCCAGACCCACACCAGCCCCACAAAGAACGCGAAGACCGCCGGCAGATGCACGGGCCGCCAGGGACCGACGGTGGTCAGCGTCGGGTACACGCGGGCTCACTCCTCGCCTCGTTCATGCGGAGCATCACAGCTTTGAGGCGTCCACGACCACGCCGTCCCGGATCGAGAGCCTGGCCGCCTCCAGCGCCGCCATCGTGCGCCGCACGTCGCGGCCGGAGGCCTCCGGCTCGCCGCCCTCCAGCACGGCCCGCGCGAACTCACCCACCTGCGCCCGCCACGCCGCGGTGCTGTCGAGCGGCACGTCGATGCTCTCCCCGTCCACCTGGATCTGCTCCGACCCCACCAGCATCGCCGCCTCGGTCCCGATGATCATGCACCCCCAGGCCCCGAAGGGCGTGTTGAGGCTGTGCTGGTAGGTCGCCATGGCCCCATCGCCGAGGGCCATCTGGACGGTCAGCTCGTCGATGTCGTTCCAGTAGGGGTTGTTGCGCCGCGCCTGAGCGTAGACGTCGGTGGCCCCGGCTTGCGTCAGCCACAGGATCATGTCCACCTCGTGGCTGCCGTAGCCGTAGAGCACCCAGCCGCCGGCCTCCTCGGGCCTGCGCGCCCACTCCGAGCGGAAGCCCTCCGAGCGGCCCAGGCGGCGGCGCAGCACGTTGCGCACCTCGCCGACCGCGCCCTCGCCGATCAGCTCGCGGGCCCGGATGTTCGCCTGGCGGAAGCGCAGTATCTGGGCGATCATCAGCACCACGCCGGCCGCCTCGGCGGCCGCGATCATGTCGTCGGCCTCCTGCAGCGACACCGCCATGGGCTTCTCGCAAAGCACGTGCTTGCCGGCCTCGGCCGCAGCCACCGCCGCGTCCCGGTGCAGGTGATGCGGCAGCAAGACGCTCACGGCGTCCACCGCCTCATCCCCCAGCAGGTCCCCCCAGTCGGTGTACACCGCCGGTACGTCGTGAGCCTCCGCGGCCCTGCGCGCGGCCTCCTCATCGATGTCGCAGACCGCGACGGTGCGGAGCTCATCGACAGCCTCGTAGGCAGGCAGGTGAGCCCCCGCGATCCCGCCGCAGCCGATGACCCCCATGCCGATCTGCTCGCTCATTCGCCACTCCTCCGTTCGGTGGTGCCTTCCACACAAGAAGGCCGCCAATCCGCTGGCGGCCCGACCTCCCATCACATCCCCTGGGCCAGTCTCCGCTTTGCGTCCGGTCGCCGCCCAACGGGGCCTCCCGGCCCTCCTCTCCGTGGTGCGGAGGCCCTCCTCCGCACGCCGTTCGGCGTTGTCGGTGAGATCGCGTGCGATCTCCGGAAGCCCGACCTACGCGAGGGTTACAGCCCGCGCCATCAGGCGGGCGCGAGCGTAGTCGCGCCCCTCCAAACGGCTCGGCAAACGGCCGTCGGAGGGGCCGTCCTGAGGAGGGCTGTAAAGCCCGACGAAGTCGGCCCCCTTCCAGGCGCTGAACCAGCCTACTCCACCGCGCGCACGTCGGTGATCTCCGGGACCTCCTGCCTCAGAACGCGGCCGATGCCCATCGCCAGCGTCATCTGCGCCATGGGGCATCCCCTGCACGCGCCCTGCAGTCGGACCTCAGCCACATTGTCATCCGTCACATCGACGAGCTCCACACCACCGCCGTCAGCCTCCAGCGACGGTCTGACCTTCTTGAGCGCCTCCTCGACCTTCTCGATGAGCTTCTGCTTCTCCTCAGACATTCTATCCTCCTGTGGTCGCCCGCGGCTCGTCCACGGGCTCGTCGTCGCTCAGATCGACCGTCTCGACCTCGTCCACCTTCCAGCCATCGGGCTCGCGGACGAAGTCGAAGCGATGTATCTCGCCCTCCCCGCCCGCGTAGCCCACCTTCACCTGCACCCAGCCGGTCTCGTCTCCGGGGCCGACGTGATAGTGCAGAACGCGGATGCCGTCCACCTCACGCCCGCTCCACCGCGCCTCGACTATGCTGGGGGCGTCCTCCCCCATCTCGCTCAGCAGCGCCTCCTGCTTCGCCTCGGAGAGCAGGCGCCAGTGTACGGGTCCCGCCCTCTCCCCCGTCTCCTCGTCCGGGGGCAGCACGCCGTACCACCGCTCGATGACTCGCCAGATCTTGCCCTGATGGGTCTGCGGATGCGGCGGAACGGCCATCAGCGCCTCGATGTTCTCCTGCGGCAGGCTCAGCCGCATCTGTGACCCTTCCGCCTCCACCCAGACCCCGAAGCTCTCAGCCACGAAGCGCAGGGGCACGAAGCATCTGCCGTGGATGAGCTGGGGTGCGACGTCCAGGCGGTAGGTGGCCTCGGCAATCTGCGCCTCGCTGCTGCCGATCCACAGCTCCACCTGCGGGACGGCGGCCCCCTCCGACCGCCAGGCCTGGATGTGCCCGCCGTCGTAGGTGACCTTGGCGCCCAGCCACTCGAAGATCGGTCGCAGCGGCACCAGCGTGCGGCCCTCCAGCGTGACGGGCTGCACGTCGAAGAGCAGCTCCCCTCCGGCGGCCTGGCCGGTCGCCGGCGCCCAGCTCAGCATCAGCAGCACCGACACCACTGCCCCAACGGTGCCCGCGCACCAGATTCGCATGGTCGGAACCCCTCTCGTGGGCGTCCGGCCCACGCCCGGTTGAGGCTGGCTCACAGATTCACCTGCCCGGCAAGCTCGCGCCAGCGCTCCCCCTCGCGCTCAACCAGGAAATCAATGGTGCCCTCGAAGTCCCTGAGGCCGGTGGTGGTACCCGGCGCCGTGACGCACAGGGCGCCGACGGCGTTGGCGAAGTGCGCCACGTCCTCCAGCTCCCAGCCGGCCAGGCTGCCCAGCAGAAATCCGGCCACGAAGGCGTCGCCGGAGCCGGTGCCGTCGATAACCTCCACGTCGTAGGCGGGGGCCCGGATCTCGTGGTCGGCCGTGCGGACGTAGCAGCCCTCCTCGCCCATCTTCAGCCCCACCGTCTTCACGCCGTGATCCATGAGCACCTCGGCCACGGCCCCGGGGTCGGTCTCTCCAGTAATCTCCACCGCCTCCGCCAGGCTGGGCAGGAAGATGTCAGTGTATGGCAGCACCGGCTCCAGCAGCTCCATCCACCGGCCGGTATCATCCCACACCACGTCCAGCGCCGTGGTGGTTCCCGCCTCCTGTGCGGCCTTCATGACGCTGGCGGCAGGGGGGCCGTCGAAGCCTGGCATGACCAGGGCGCCCGCGAAGTGGAATATCTCCGCCGCCGCCACCTGGCGCATATCGATGTCCTGGGGGCGCATGGTGGCGTTGGCGCCGATGCAGTGCATGAAGGTCCGCTCCCCCTGGCTGTCGATCATGATCATGGTGGCGGAGGTGCCCTTCTCCTCGCTCACCCTGATCCCGCTGGTGTCGATGCCCTCCTCCTGCATGGCCTCGCGCAGGAAGCGGCCGAAGCCGTCGTCCCCCACCTTCCCCATGATGGCGGTGTCCACGCCCATCTTGGCGAGCCCGATCCCGGCGTTCGCCGCGCAGCCTCCGATGCCGATACCCATCTCATCGACGAGCATCAGCCGCCCGTGTTCGGGCTGGTCATCGATGGGCCGACCCCAGACGTCCGCCACGATGATCCCGACGCAGACTACATCGCTCATGCCATGCACCCGTTCGCTGTGGTGTGCCTCCGCGGCTCCTGCAGTCAGGTAGTTCGCCGACGCCGCGGGCAGGTCCTTCACGCCGGTGGCTCGACGCCCTCTGGATCGCCGGGCAGCGGCCCTTCCTCACCGAAGGTCCGCAGCCACTGCCGCGTGCGCTCGATCTGCCTGGCGATCCGCTCCCGGCGGCGCACGAGATGCTCCGGGTCGCGGTTGTAGGAGCGCACGTTCATGACCATGTCCCGGTTGCGGCCGGTCAGCGTGCTGTTGGCAAGCTGCAGGCGCCACAGCTTGCTCCCGACGCGATGCCTCCCCAGGCGCCCGTTGAGCTGCTTGAGGATGCGCAGGTACTCATAGTCCTCCACGGCGTCCCGCAGCATCTTCAGCGTCACCGTCGGGGCTGGCTCGAGCAGCCGCTCCTCCTCCGTCCCGCACACAAGCAGGCCGGAGGCGCAGAGGTCCTCCGCGTCCGCGGCATCCCAGAAGACCCTCCCCACGCCGTAGTCGTCCGCCAGCCAGCCCAGCATGCGCATGTCCACCGGCTTCGGGTCGGAAACCCCGCTCCAGGCGTCTCCCACACGCCAGGCCGTGGACTTGTCAAGCTCGCTGACCCGGCGCGCCATCTCGGCGCCGAAGGACGACCCCAGCGCAGTGTCGCCGCCCAGTCCCACCGCGACATCCGGCGGCACCGCCCACACTCCCAGCGCTGCCGGAGCCGGTGGCGTCTCAGTGCCGAGCGGCCACCAGTCGGCCGCCGCCACGCTGCGTTGCAGATCGACCGGGCGAATGCCCTCCGGAAGCTGGGCCTCCTGGGCCGCGTACATGGGCAGGATCCAGACGTCCGTCAGCCTCTCCCAGTGCCGCAGCGCCCTGCGCAGGGCAGTCCCGGGGTTCCCCAGTTCCAGCAGATGCGCGGGCCGCGCCGCGATCAGCGCGTCCATGCGGATGCGCCGCTCCCGCGCCCGCTCCAGCATCCGATCCGCCGTGTCGAAGTCGGTGTCGCCATCGCCCCACCGCGTCAGGTCCGCCAGCATCTCGCGGGGCATGACCCGGTGGCGCAGGAGCAGCTCCGCGAAGGGCCAGTACTCCCCCGAGCCCAACGGGGACCGCTCGCCGTGCCACTGCTCGGCGACATGCTGGGGGTCGAATGCCGCCGACAGGGCCAGCGACGGTGTCTCAGGCAACGTGAAGTCGTGCACCGTCAGCTCCACCGGCAGCGCGACCTCGTGCTCTCCATCCGTGGTGGCGATCTCGCCGCGGTAGACCCCAGGCTCTGCGTCGTACGGGACCTGGATCTCCCACCAGATGCCGCCCATGTCCTCGAGGCGCACGGGCTGCTCCGGCATGAGGCGCTCCTCGTCGATCGAGTACCAGCGGACCCGCGACGCCGGGATGACGGCGTGCGGGCCATGCAGGGGCGAGGGCTGGACCGACACAGCGCCCCCCGGCGCGGTGTCTGCCATCAACACAAGCTGCACCGGCTCCGTCTCGCCGCGGGCCGCGGAGAGCTCGATCAGCTCCGGCACGTCGCGGGTCGGGGTCAGGCCGCCGCTCATGGGCGAGTCCACTGCGATCCCCCACGGGGCATCAGGCCAGCGGTGCTGCGCGATCATCGGCGCCAGCAGCACGCGCGCATGGTTGAGCCAGTCGTCGAGCGTCGCGATCTCCTCGCGGATCGCCGCCCACTCATCGAACTCGGGCGCGGGCGCCTCGATGCGGTCACGCAACTCGGCGATCGCCTCCGGCAGCCCGGCGGTGCCCCACTCGCACGGCTCCGCCTCGATGGGCGCCGGCTCGCCTGCACTGTGATGCATCCGCCGCCAGCACGCCTCCAGCCGCTCGACCTCCCGCAGGGCGGTGTTGCGATAGGCCTCCGTGCGGTTGGGTCTGAAGCCCACCAGGTGGCCGTACTGATGCACCTCATGGAAGGAGCCCACGCAGTCGGCATGCGACATGCCCTCCCCCACCACCCGGTCGTTGCGGGAGAACAGGATGCCGGCGACATCTCCGGTCGGCAGCGGCATGTGGCCGGTGGGATTCCCCTGCAGGTCGCGCTCCTCGTAGCTCTCCAGCGCCAGGCGAATCTCCACGATCCAGGCGCCGGGCTCGATGGCGGTGCGCCACTCGCCGATGTAGCCCCAGTCGGTCAGCCACTGGCCGCCCTCGTAGAACCACTTGGAGTCGAAGACCACCTCGTCAGGCGTGACGATGTACTCATAGTAGGTATCGTGATCGTGGCCGATGTCGAAGAAGATCTCCGCGGAGTCGTCCCGCCAGGCGTAGCCGTCGTGCTCCGTGACATCCGACACGAGGTCGCCCACGTCCGGGGTCTCACAGCGGAAGGCGGCGTAGAGATTCTGGTCGTCGTAGCAGCACCACACCTCCGTGGCCATGCGGGCGTCGCGGGGCCTGTTGTACATGCGCCAGTAGGGGTCGCCGATGGACGCCTCCTCGTTCCAGCAGGGGTCCGAGAGGTCGCCGTCGATGACCGGCGGCGTGGCGACTCTCGGAATCCGGTGCTGGTACAGGGGCGTGGCCTCGATGTCATCCCACCAGCTTCTGGCCGCCCCGGTGGCGTGGAAGCTGACGGTGAGTCGATGGTGGTCGGAGGCGGGCGGGTTGGCGCGCAGATGCAGCGAGACCTGCTCCCAGCCATCGGTGGGACTCTCGATGACCGTGATGGCGTTGCGGCCGTCTGCGGGGTAGAAGATGTGCAGCTCCCCCTCGCCCTCCAGCTTCACCCAGGCCTCGAACTGCCACTCCGCGGTCTCGAAGGTCTCCGCCACCACGAAGCCGTTGTAGGCGGGCACATCAAGGGCTTCGGGGCAGTCAGGAAGCGACCAGGTGCCACTATGCGCCCTGCTATTGTCGAACAGGAACCGCTTGTCCTCGGGCAGGTCCCCCGCCCACTCGAGGTCGCCGGAGCGCCCCTCCAGTGCGAACGCTTGCGGGCCCATCGCGGAGCAGACCTGGAGCGTCAACAGCAGCAGACTCAGGACGGCCGCAGCCCTCGTCATCGCTCTCTCCCCTTCAGCTCATGCGCCTGGAGACATCGACCATTCGGATGAAGTTCTCGGCGGCGTGCTCGGTGAAGGTCCCCGAGGTGGTGCCGCCCAGCAGGTACCCGTCCGGGCCGGCCTGGCGGATGCACTCGGCAGCCAGCTCCTCGATGGTCTCCCCGTCCACCTTGTCGATGACCTCCATGTCATCGAGGTTGCCGAGCAGGCAGACGCGGTCGCCGATGCGGGCCTTGGCCTCCGCCAGGGTGATGTCCCCCCACGGCGGGCCCTCCAGCGGGTCGAGCGAGTCCACGCCGCTGTCGGCGATCATCTCCAGGAAGCTGTCCATAGGCCCATGGTTGTGGTAGTGGGCGATGGCGCCGTGCTCGTGCATGATCTCCACCAGCGGCCGGTCGAACTGCAGCATGGTCTCCCGGAAGCCCTCCGGCCCGAGCTGCGTGGAGGCGTACTCGCCGCCGATGATCCGGAAGCAGTCCACGCCCTGGCGACAGCACTCCTCCACCCAGTGGTAGCAGCGCTCGGCCGCCACCCGCACCAGCTCCATGAACACCTCGCGCTCCTCGATCCACAGCAGCGAGTAATCGCGCGGCGACAGGTACATGGGCGGGATGCCGCCGGGGTTGCTCAGCCCCACGCCCACCATGCCGTCGTGGCCGATCTGGTCCTTCCGCTGGCGGAAGGGCGTCGCATCCACCTTCGGCGGCTCATACGGAATCGCCAGCACCTTGAGCACGTCATCGGCGCCCTTGCAGTAGAACTCCACCCGCGCGGAGGTGATCTCCGTCTGCTGCCGCCGGGCGTAGAGCTCGCCGTGCGGCGTCTCCAGGACGCTGTAGGTCAGGCCGTCGCGCTCCTCGGTGTGGGTCCTGGCGGCGGTGCCCAGGAACCAGTCGCCGCCGGCCACCCCCGAGCCGATGAAGGGGTCGGTCTCCCGGATCAGGCGCTGGCCCAGCTCGCTGTCCTCGGGGACTCGCCCCAGGCCCCATGGGGTCACGGGAACCCGGTCGGGCGTCCCTAACTCGATGGCGCACAGGATGCGCTCGCGGGATGTCATACGCATCTCCCTGCATGTGCCCGGCGGCGCCTACGGGTCCCACATCAGCTCCGGCTCGACAGTCTGCTCGGCGCGCAGCCACTTGGCGTGTCCGTCCACGAAGGTGTAGTTGCTGCCATTACGGTGCCGCCGCTTGGCCACGCGCTCGAGGCCGCCGACGCTGTAGTCCACCCCGTGCGTGGCGAAGCGCTCGCCATTGAGCTCGCACAGCAGGATGGTGCCCACGGGATCATCGATCTCCGACAGCATCAGCGAGGAGCCGACGTAGCCGCCGACCTGCGCCAGAGCCAGGTTGATCCCGTAGCTGTGCAGCTCGGACACCGCGCCTGGGAGCCTGCGGGGGCACTCGTCGCTGGGACACAGCAGGATCAGGCGGTTGTTCAGGTAGGGCTGGATGGTGACGTCCCAGCAGACGCCCTTGGGCGCGGCCGGATGCGGCAGCAGCGCCGGCACGATGCGGCCGTCGTAGTCATCGCAATACAGACGCACCGCCATCCCCAGGTGCCGCATGTTGGCCAGACACGACGTGGCCTCACCCTTGCCCAGCGCCGTCTCCAGCGCCGGCAGCAGAATCGCCGCCAGAAGCAGGATGATCGCCATCACCACGATCATCTCAATCAGCGTGAAGCCCCCCGCTGACCCGGCGACGCACGCTCCCCGGGGGGAACAGGGACACCCCGCGCTGTCCGACCAGTACACCGATTACTCCCCCTCCGGTCATCGCAGTGCCAGCCGGCACCGAGTGGTCGAAGATGGCTTCTCCGCATAGTGGTGCGCGACCTTCCGCGCCGCCAGACCGGGCCGGTGGGCGCGGAAAAAGAAGCAGGACCGGGAACAAGCAGTCCCCGCTGCGGCGTTACATTCTGTGAAGTCGAGCGGCAGGCCTCCGTGCTGGGCGGCCGCGCGGCCACGCGGGCCTGCGTACTTGGGAGGTGGCGGACATCGCTCTTGCCATTCGGACTGAGAATCTGACGAAGATATACTACCTCGGCTGGGGTCGCCGGCAGGTGGGCGTGAGGGACCTCAGCCTCGCCGTGGAGGAGGGGCAGATCTACGGCCTGGTGGGGCCCAATGGCTCTGGCAAGACCACCACGCTGAAGCTGCTGCTGGGGCTGATCTTCCCCACCTCCGGCGGCGGCGAGGTGCTCGGCGAGCCGCTGGGCAGCCCCCGCTGCAAGCAGCGGGTCGGCTACCTCCCCGAGGGCCCCTACTTCTACGAGCACCTCAACGCACCCGAGCTGCTGCGCATGTACGGGAATCTCTTCGGCATGTCCGGCAAACACCTCGAGACGCGCATTCAGGAGCTGCTGGAGCTGGTGGGCATGTGGAGCCGGCGGGACATGCGGGTGATGAACTACTCGCGGGGGATGCGCCAGCGCGTCGGCGTGGCCCAGGCCCTGATCAACGACCCGGACCTGCTGTTCTTCGACGAGCCCACCGCCGGCCTCGACCCCATCGGCGCCAAGGACATCCGCGGGGTGATCGTGCGCCTGCGCGACGAGGGCAAGACCATCTTCCTGTGCTCCCACCTGCTCAAGGAGATGGAGCCTCTGTGTGACAACATCGCGATCCTTGACCGGGGGCAGAAGGTCACCCAGGGCAGCGTCACAGAGCTGCTGGCGGGTGAGGGGCACCAGTACCGGGTCGAGATCCGGAACCCGGACGAGGAGCTGCTGGGGAAGCTGCAGGAGCGCTCCGACGAGATCGTGTGGGTGGATGAGATCTGCCGGGCTGTGTTCAGCGAGCGGCAGCCGGCCATGGACGCCGCCGCAATGGTGGAGGACGACGGCGGCTACCTGCTGGACGTGGGGCCGGACCGGCGCACCCTCGAAGAGGTCTTCATCGAAGCCGTGGGAGAGGTGTCCCCAGATGCGACCGATCTATAGGGTGGCGCGCGCCACGTTCTGGGAGAGCTGGCGGCGCCGCTTCCTCAACGGCATCCTGGTCTTTGCGATCCTGATCATCGGATCGTCATGGGTCTTCACATACCTGCAGCCGGGCGCGGAGCTGAAGATGCTCATCGACGTGGGCCTCGGCTCCATCCGCTTCTTCGGCATGCTCATCGCGGTCTTCCTCGGCACGCGACTGATTCCCGATGAGATCGAGAAGCGAACCATCTACACGCTGCTGTCAAAGCCGGTAACGCGCACCCAGTTTCTTCTGGGCAAGTTCTTCGGCGGGCTCACGACGGTCATCAGCAACGTGCTCCTGATGGGGATCACGTTCTACATTGTCTTCGCGATCAAGGCCCCCCAGTTTGCGCAGCCGACGGAGGAGGGCCCGGCCTACAGCATGGAGTTCATGTACGCGAACGTGGCCAAGGCCATCCTGCTGAGCTTCTTCGAGCTGGCCGTGGTCATGGGCATCGCGGTCGTCGCATCCGTCATCTTCTCCTGGATCCTGGCGGCCATCTTCACCTTCTTCGTCTACTTCGTGGGCCAGATGAGCGAGTTCTTCGGCCACCTGGCCGACCCCGATACGGGCGCGAGCCCCATCGCACGCTACGTGCTGGGCACCGTCTACCGCATCCTGCCGCACTTCGAGAAGTTCGATGTCCGGGAGGCCATCCTCACCGACGTGCCGGTCGTGTGGAAGTACGTGGGCACCACCATCGGCATGGGCGCCATCTACGTGACCATCGTCCTGGCGCTGGGCTACCTGTTCTTCTCTCAGCGGGAGGTATAGCCCGGCGCGTTGGCGTGGCTCGGCCTGCTGCCGTCGGTTGCGGAAGTGAAAGCATGTTGACGACGAGTGCGGTCTCCGGGGTGGGTGTTCGTGAAGATGCCTGGAGCCTGGTGGAGGGGCCGCCGGGCGCATGGCGCCCGGTGAGGCCTGTGAGCGCGGCGAACAGGCCGAAGGTTCCACCCCGGCCCAAGGCACTTGTCCGGTGGGCCGGGGTGGAACCTGAGCGGCACGTTCGGGGAACGCACCGCTCTCCGGAGACGCTGCGCGTCTCTTCCCGCCCCCACAGCTCGCCCGCTTGCTTCGCTCGCGGCGGCCCCTCCAGCGTGACGGCAGGCAGAGCGTTGTGATGCGCGGCAATACGGGAGCTTCTGGATTCAGCAAAGCCCGATGGGACTCGCACGAGATGTCACTACGCAGAGCGCAACCGCCCGTGTCAGGCGCGCGCTCTGAGCACAGAGTGATTTCATGAGCGATACACCGAAGAAGATAGTGGTAGGGATCCTCATCATCGCGCTCTTCATGGGGCTGGGGCCGATCTATGAGGAGCTCGATTATGAGCGCCTCGT
>JAYENL010000058.1:0-13277 GCA_034722055.1 Armatimonadota bacterium | reverse complement strand
TGGCCGACAGCGACGTCGTGCGCCAGCGGCTGGCGAAGCTGGAGCTGACCTACGAGTACACCGACCGGCTGATGGCCTTCGCGCGCCTGCGCCGCTCACAGGACCTGGAGACCGCCGAGCGCGCCCTGGAGATGCTCGAGGACCTGGTGACCGAGGTGCGCACCGACCGCGGGAAGTGGAATGGCGTGGTCAGCACGTCGGTGGTGCGCGAGGGGTCGTACCTCGGCCGCGACCTGGAGAGCTTCCGCCAGCGCGTGGAGAAGCTGCGGGCGCAGGCGGCCACCGGCGAGGTGCTGGCCCGGCTCACGGACGGCTGGGGCTTCAAGCTCGACCCCGACGACGTGGGCGTGGAGCAGCAGTGGTTCGCGCCTGACCTCGACGACACCGACTGGGAGCCCATCGAGGTCGACAAGCCCTGGGAGGAGCAGGGCTACCCGGACTACGACGGCCACGCCTGGTACCGGCTGAAGCTTGAGGTCAAGCCCCTGTGGCTGGAGCAGGACGCGGTCCTGCACTTCGGGGCGGTCGATGGCGAGGGATGGGTCTACCTCAACGGCGAGATGATCACGCACCACGAGGGCTGGGACATGCCCTTCACGGCGCCGCTGGACGCGGAGCTGGTGAGGGCGGGGGAGAGCAACCTGCTTGCCGTGCGGGTCTGGGATGGCAGCCACCAGGGCGGAATCTGGCAGCCGGTCACCCTCAGGCTCCCTGCCGAGACGCAGTAGCCGCCGCAGGTACGCTGGCCGGAGGGACGCACCTCAGCGTCCGCGTCGGCCGAGGGAGGGCGACGCAACGGCCGAGGGGTCCGAAGACCCGCCGCTCCGGACGACGTTGACGGCAAGCGTGGTTCGCGCCGAGTGTTGGCGTGCGGGGGACACGTCCTGTGCTGCGCCACCGTTCCCCGTGGTCCGTGGGGGAGGCATCCTGCCTGCCGTCGTGTCACGTGTTGCCGCTGCGCGGAGATCATTCGCCGTCCGGAGGGACGCCGTCCGGAGGGACGCATCTTCAGATGCGTCCGCCGTTGCGCCGTTATGCCGCTGTCGCTGGACATCGCCCGTTCAGAGCGGCTGTTGTGTTCCCCTCGGCCTTTCCGGATCCTGCCGTACCTACATCAGATCCAGACAGGCCAGGGCCTCCGTGTTGCGGATGATGAGCTTGCCGTCGGCGATGATGGGCGGGCTCCAGCTCTGCCCGCCCAGCGGCTGAATGCGACCCAGCTCATTGTAGCCCTCGGGCGTGGGCTCCACCATTGCGACGTGGCCGGTCGCGCCAGCCATGGCGATGATGACGCCGTCCACTGCCACCACGCCACCGCGCTCGAAGCCCGACTGCTGCCACATGACCTCCAGGTTCCGCGGATTGAGGCAGACGAGGTTGGGATTGCTGGGACCGAACAGGTATTCCTGGTAGTAGACCGGCGTGTTGAAGTGCGCCGCCATGCCCTTGCTCTCGCCGAGGATGCTCGCCCCATCAGCCTCTACGGCGATCACGGCACAGCCACGGCCGTAGTTGCTCGTGATGAAGATACGGTCGCCGGAGACGATTGGGGTGGCGGCGTTGACGTCCCACTCCGTCTCCCACGGCACGCGCCACAGAAGCTCCCCGTCCTCGGCGCGCACGCCGGTGAGTGACTTGCCGGTGAAGACCACGTACTGCTCGATGTCCTGGATGGTGGCCTTCACGGGCGTGGAGTAGCCGGGGATGTCGCTGCTGCCGCCGTGCCAGATGGTCTCTCCGGTGTTCTTGTTGACGGCCGCCACGCAGCCGTTCTGTGAGCCGGGCACCAGGATCAGCTTCTCGCCATCGATCAGCGCCGACATGGCGTATCCCCACCGCGCTCTGCGCCCGTTGAACCGCTGCTGCATGTCGAGGCTCCAGATGATCTGCCCATCCTCGGCATCGATGCAGTTCACCTTGCCGAGGTAGCTGATGGTGTAGAGGCGGCCCTCATCGTACACGGGCGTGGAGCGCGAGTAGCCGTGGTCGGCCTCGGCCAGGTCCTGGTAGCTGGTCTGCCAGAGGACCTGGCCGCTGCCCAGGTCGATGGCGCGCACGATGTCCTGGTCGCCCTGGTGATCGATGATAAACACCTTGCCGTCCGCCACCGAGGGCCCGGCGTAGCCCCTGTCGTGCATGGGGAGCTGCCAGAGGACCTCCGGGGGCCGCTGGTTCCAGTCCTTGTTGATACCCGTGTCCGGGGCGATGCCGTCGCGATTGGGCCCGCGCCAGTAGGGCCAGTCCGCGGCGATGGCGGAGGTGACGGTGATGGCGCAGACCACGATGGCGATGAGCCTGAGTGAGCGCATCGGCTTCCTCCTCTGTCGATGAGTGTCGCGTGCGTCCCAGCCGGCACGGCCGCCGCTACCCGAAGCAGTAGACCACGCCGGATTCGTTCCCGATGACCAGCCGCCTCTGTCCGACGGCCGGCGAGGCGCTGATGGGTCCGCCGGTGCTGTAGCTCCAGACCTTGGTGCCGTCAGAGAGGCGCACCCGGTACACATTCCCGTCCGACGAGCCGAAGATTACATGATCGCGGTTGACGACCGGTGAGGAGTTCACATCGCTGCGGGTGGCGAAGGTCCACTGCACCTCCCCGGTGGTCCTGTCCACGCGGAAGACGTCGTTGCTGCGTGAGGCGAATGTGACCGCGTCGCCGATGACCGCCGGGGCGGCATAGAGCGCCGATGAACGCGAATCCTCCTGCCGCTCCCAGAGGATTTCGGCGTCGCTGAGGCGCACGCCCCAGTAGCGGCCGTCCATGGAGCCCACGTAGACGCCGCCCGAGCCGTAGGCCGGTGCGGCCGAGAAGTTCCCGCCCAGCAGCGCCGAGCGCTTCTCGCGGCCGGTCGCGAGGTCGATCATGCGCAGGAAGCCGTCGCAGCCGGCGATGATCACCACGCCGCCGGCCTCGGTCGGCGGGCAATGCACCTGAGCCTCCGCGGTGAAATGCCAGATCTCCTTGCCGTCGGAGGCGCGCACCCGATAGAGGTTGTTGTCGTAGGAGCCGAAGAGCACCGAGTCCGCCACCCAGATGGCGGAGGACATGATCTTGCCATCTGTCTCGAATGTCCAGCGCTCGTGGCCGTTCGTGGCACGTACCGCGTGGAACGTGCCACCCTCGTCGCCCACGTAGACCGTAGAGCCGTGGACCAGCGGCGAGGCGGAGATGGCGTCACCGCCAGTGAGGTACTTCCACTTGAAGCTGCCGCTGGCCAGGTCGATAGCCACCAATGCTCCGGTCATGGTCCCCACGTAGACCGTATCGTCCACGATGGCCGCGGTGGACTCCACCGAGGAGCCGGTCTCGTAGGTCCATCTGAGGCTGAGGGTGTCGGCCAGCGGCGAGTGGGCCACACCCGTGTTCTGAGCCTTGCCCCGGAACATGGGCCAGTCCGCCCCGGTCTGGGCGGGAGCGGGGGCGACACCAGCCACCAGCAGCGATGCGATAACACCCGCAATTGTGCCACGATATGTCCATGCCATGCCACTCACTCCGACCGCAACGCCTCAATGAGCTCGCCGCGCACCGCCGACCTGGCGCCCGCAACGCACGAGCCTGCCCCCACAATCAGGATTCCTGCCAGCACCGCCAGCAGCGCCCGCCAGTTCACATTTGCCTGCGCCGACGCGAGGTGTGGGGCCACCGCAATCAGCGCGGTGATAGTACCCACCGCTATTCCGGCCACGAGCAGTCCAGCGTTCTCGACGGTCAGCAGCCACGTAAGGTTCGTGCGGGTGAAGCCGGTGGCGAGCATCAGCGCGAACTCGCTGCGGCGCTCGAAGGCGCTGCGCAGGATCACCGCCACCAGCCCGATGGTGCCCAGCAGCAGCCCCAGCCCGCCCAGCGCCAGGAACATGGTCAGGTAGGTATTCTGCACCTGGATGTAGCTGTTGAGCACCTCGCGCGTGGTGCGGACCTCGACGCCCATGTCGCCCAGCGCCGAGCGCAGGGCCTCGGCCACGCGCTCCTGGTGCCCCTCCGGCGTGTCCACCAGGAAGTAGCTGGGCCCCCGGATGTCCGGATAGAGGCGCCTCAGCTCATCCTCGCGCACCAGCAGCTCGCTCTGGAAGATGCTGCCGCGCAGCAGCCCGGCGAACCGGAGCTGGCGTGTGCCGCGCGGCGTGTTCAGCTCGTAGGTCTTGCCCAGGCCCGAGTGAAGCTGCCACTGGACGCTGGCGGCGTCACCGATGGCCGGGATCGATCCCCCACCCTCCTCTTCGCTCAGCAGCCGCCACGGGTTACCGCCAGGCGGCTCCCGGGCGGGCGTGACCGGGAAGCCGCCGCGCCGGATCATCTCATCGGTGACGCCCAGCAGCCGTGGATGCGTGGGGCGGGCGATGTTCAAGCACGAGATGTCCTCTCCCGGACTGCGCGGCAGGGAGATGATCACCGTGTCCGCCAGCGCCTCCTGCTCGTCGGGCAGAAAGCCCAGATTCTCGCGCCCCTCCTCAGTCGCCGGGTCGAAGCGCAGCGGCACCGATGACGTGGCCACCAGCGAGAAGCCGCCCGTCCCCGAGGCGCGGTCCTCAGTGTCGATGCCTGAGAAGTCGCGCGAGTTGGCGGCCACGGTGACGATGACGAAGGTGGCGGCGGCGATGAGCCCCACCAGCAGCAGGCTGCGGCCCCGCGCGGAGGCGGCGCTGCGGAGCGTCAGGCCCAGCGTCGATTGCGATGCACCGCGGAGGCGCATGGCGCGCGTCAGAACCACGTGCGCGCCAGCCAGCGCCGCCAGCAACAGGGCCGCGCCGATGCCGAAGAAGGCGCTCTGCTCCGCCAGCCCCCCGCCCAGGGCCGCAGCCAGCAGGCCGGTGGCGGTGATGAGCAGCAGAAAGAGTGCCGACAGCGTCCACGACCTGCGGCCCGACGGCGCCACCGCGGCCGTCTGCCAGCCGCGCAGCAGCTCCAGCACCGGACGCGCCGAGACCGCTCGCACGCCCCAGAGGGTGGCGATCACGCCCACCAGCAGCGCCGCCGCCGCGCCCTCCATGACTGTAAGGGGATCGACGAAGAGCCCCAGCGCCGGGGCGTTGCCCAGCGCGCCCTCCCACCACGTCGCCAGCGCCCGGATGATCCCGTGCGCATAGAGCACACCCAGCGGGGTGCCGATGGCTGTGCCGATGAGCGAGAGCATCACGCCCTCGGCCGCGACCGTGCGGCCGGCATCGCGGGCGGTGAAGCCGGTGGCCAGCATGATACCGGCCTGCGAGGCGCGGCGGTCGGCAGACAGCCGCATGAGCGTCCCGCCCAGCCCGGCGCCGGCGAACACCAGAAACATGCTCATGCCCAGGAACAGGCCGGAGAAGTCGGAGGTACCCTTGCTGGCCTCCAGGGCCTGCTCCCGGACGGGGCGGACCGCGATACCGGCGTCCTGCGGCTCCAGCTCCGCCAGCAGCGCCTGGCGGTAGTCCTCGACGAAAGCCGACGGATCCGACTCCGGCCTGATGCGCACGGAGGTGACCCACGGGCCGGTCCCGTCAGGCCCCTGCCACATCCGCTTCAGCAGATCCGTACTGACGAAGGCCCTCGGCGCCGCCCGGTAGCGGTCCCAGTACTGCTCATCCCGGTCGCTCACCCGGGACAGGTCGATGGGGAAGGGCGGCTCCCACTCGTCGATGTGCTCGGCGTCGGTGATACCCTCGAAGTCCGGCACCAGCCCCGGGTCGGCGCCCAGGCCCCGCATTGCGACCACCCCGCCCAGCGGCAGCTCCGCCGACCGGTCCTCATACCCCGAGGGCGTGCTCACGCGCCAGCGCACACGCAGGTCCACGCCATCGCCGATGCCCACCCCCAGGTCCTGCAGCGCCCACTCGTTCAGCCACACGCCCGCGTGCCCGGTCTCGGAGCGACCCTCGATAGGAGGCAGGCCCTCCTTGCCGTGGAGGTTCGCCACGACGGCATACGCGATGGACCGCGACGGCGCGCCCACCACCTCGATGGCGTCGGCCAGGTACACGGATGTCCGACGCGCCCGCGGGCCTTCAAGCCCGAGGCCGTCGGCCGCCTGCCGGGCGGCCTCGATCTGCGCCTCTGTGAGCGTGATGGCCTCGGTGAACAGTGAGACATAGGAGCCGTGCCGGCGCAGGTAGAGGCCATGGTCCTCAAGCGTCATCGCCTGCTTGATCTGCTGGCGCTGACGCGACGGGTGTGATGGACCGAAGACGGCGGTGCGGCGCAGCTCGCCGATGGCCGGGTAGGTGCCATCCGGGCCCGGCACCGGCCCCAAGACCACCGTGTTGGCCTTGCGGGGCTCATCGATCTGCTCCGCGAGCCACTCGCGATCCACCAGCACGTTTCTGGGCATGGCGGTCGATGGATCCAGGCGGAAGCCGCCCGGGCCCAGGTCGGGCAGAATCGCCTCCACCATGACCCGGAGCGTAGCCAGCGTCTCCTCGCGCTCCCGGCGGGCGAAGAGCGTGTCAGCCATGGCCTCGCCCGGGCGCGAGACCGTGATGAGAAGCGTCTCGCCCTCCGCCACGCCCGCGTCCTCGGCCAGGGCCTCGTTGATGATGGCTGAGCGCGGGTCGAGGGAGTATGAGGACGCGTCCGGGTAGAGGCCCCAGAAGCCGTCATCGATGCCGACGACCGAGACGTTGGCGATGACCGCGTCGCTGCCTTCCGCGCGGGCGGAGCCGTCCACGCGGATCAGCGCCTCGACGTGCCCCCAGATGTTCGCTTCCTCCGCCAGGGCGGCTCGGAAGAAGCGGGGCGCCGTGACGGCGTCGAAGATGACGCCCAGCCGCCCCAGCGCCGTCCGGCGGATGGAGCCCTGGATGGAGTCGCCGATGACCAGCGAGCCGACGATGACCGCCGTGGCCACGGCCAGCCCGACGACGACTACCACGCCGGTCCGCCAGTAGTGCGCCAGCGAGCGGAGGACCAGCCGGGCGGCAGTCACGCTCGATCCCCCCTCAGGCTCTCCTCCCAGTCCACCAGCTTCCCCTCCCGAAGCAGCAGCCGCCGGCCCAGCAGCCCCGCCTGCTCCACGTTATGCGTGACCATGACCACGATGACGCCGTCCTCGGCCAGGCCCGCCAGCAGCCTCACCAGGTGGTTGCCGGTGTCCCGGTCGAGGTTGCCGGTGGGCTCGTCGCACAGCAGCAGGCCGGCGCCGTTGATCAGCGCCCTGGCGGCGGCCACGCGCTGGCGCTCGCCGCCCGACAGGCGCGACGGGAAGGCCTCCGCGCGCTCGCCGACGCCCACCCGCCGCAGCAGCTCCCGGGCCCGCTCCTCGGCGCCGTCAGTGGTGCCCGCCGCCAGCGTGGGCAGCAGCACGTTCTCGAAGGCGGTGAGCTGCGGTAGCAGATGATGGTCCTGGAAGATGAAGCCGACCTCACGGGCGCGGAAGCTCGCCAGCGCTTGGCCCTCCAGCGCAGTGACCGTGAGAGTCCCGAGGCGGACAGTCCCGGAGGTGGGCCGGTCGAGGGAGCCGATGACGTTCAGCAGCGTGCTCTTGCCCGAGCCCGACGGCCCCAGGACGGCCACGCTCTCCCCCGGCTCGGCCTCCAGCGACAGCCCGTCCAGCACCCGGTTCGGTCCCGCGGGCGTATCGTAGACCTTCACCAGGTCCTCCACCACCAGGCGACCGTCGGTGTCAGTCATGGCCCTCTGCCATCTCCTCGGAGGCCGGAGCGTCATCCCGCAGCACGAGTGCACCGGTGGGGCAGGCCTCGGCGCACTCTCTGGCCGCTCCCTTCAGGCCCTCCGCCAGCGGCTCGTCGAACGGCACCGCCGTGCGCACGTCGAAGCCACGGCCAACGAAGGTCAGGCCCAGCTCCTCCTGGTGCTTGCGCGCGATCTGCACGCAGAGCCCGCAGGCGATGCACTTGCCGGGCTCGTAGATGACCGCCGGGTGCGTGGCATCGCGTTGGAAGCTTCGCCGCTCGCCGGAGAACGCCCGCGTGTCCACCTCGTACTTCTCGGCGAAGCGCTTGAGTCGGCACGTCGATAGCGCGCGGCAGTCACAGTGCAGACAGCGCAGGCCTTCACGGGTCGCCTCCTCGTCGTTGAAGCCCCTGTCTTGGCCTCCCGAGGGTGTGATTCGCGGCCGCTCGCTGGCGTCCTGCGCCATCTGAGCGGCCTCTGCCTCATCGAGGCGGCCCATGCTGACGTTGAACGGCCGGCCGGCAGGGGTGACCTCCTGGCCGCGGAGGTGCTGGTCGATGGCCTCAGCCGCCTCTCGCCCGGCGCCGACGGCACGGACAGCAAGCCGCGAGGGGCTCAGCGCGGAGCCGGCCACGAAGACGCCGTCAAGCGGGCTCTCGTGGGTCCCGCGATCGGCCTCCAGCCCCCGGCGGCCGAAGGGCACGCCCAGCTCCTCCGCTTGCTGCTGATCGACCTCGCCGACGGCGAGCAGCACGGCGTCGAAGTCCGCCCGCAGGTCGGCCAGGGACACATCTTTGCCGAGGCGGACGCCGGAGCGCAATTCGACGCCCGGGTCGAGGACGCGCTGCGCCTCCGCCTCCAGCACCGCCCCGGGCAGACGGTCGGGGTCGATCTCGCGCAGGCCGCCGCCGGGGCCCTCGCGCTCGTCCAGGATGACCGCCTCGTGGCCGAGGCGGCGCAGGTAGTAGGCCGCCGATAGCCCGGCCGGTCCCGCACCGACGATCGCCACGCGGCTGCCGCTCGGCGGCGCAAGTTCGGGCTGCCGAGGCTCACCCGACGCCAGGTCCTCGTCGCCGACCCAGCGCTTGAGCAGGCAGATGGCGACCGGCTCGTCGTACGATCCGCGCCGGCAGGCGCCCTCGCATGGCGCGGGGCAGATGCGCCCCAGGATCGCAGGCAGCGGGATGCGGTCCGTCACTGTGTCGATGGCGCCGGCCCGGTCGCCGGCCACGATCTGCCGGATCATCACCGGGATGTTCAGGCCCGCCGGGCAGGCGAGCTGGCAGGGGGCGTGGCAGTCGCCGCGGTGGTCAGACAGCAGAAGCTCCAGGGCCATCCTCCGCGCCGCGTGCACCTCCTCGGTCTCGCTCTCCACCACCATGCCATCGCGCACCTGCGTGGCGCACGATGGCACCAGCCCCTCGGCGCCATCCACGCGCACCACGCAGACCATGCAGGAGGTCTGCGGCGCCAGGCCCTCGCGGTGGCAGAGCGTGGGAATCTCGATCCCGAGCTGCCGCGCCGCCTCCAGGATCGTGGCGCCATCCGGCACGCTGACCGATTGTCCGTCGATGCTTAATGTCGGCATTCGCGTCAGCGGCTGCTCCTCCCGCCTCTCCTGAACGACGACCGGGCGGGCAGGGAAGCCCGCCCCTCCTCAAGAACCGAGCGCCCCGGCGCGGAGGCCCGCCCTATCCTTGAGACTCTGGGGGGCGGGCGCCCTCGCCCGCCCGTCCTGTGCGCAACGGCCGGGCGCGAGCGTAGGCGCGCCCCTCCAAACGGCACGACAGGCGTCCCGCAAGGCCGTCAGCATCATCTTCGGGCCCGACTTCCAGCCTGCCGCCGTTCGTGCGTAAGGTCGGGCGGCCTCAATGCACCTCCACCGCGTCCACCGGGCAGACGTTCATGCACGTGCCGCAGCGGATGCACAGCTCGTCGTCGATCTCGTGCTCCTCGAGCGGGCGCATGGCGATGGCGTCCGCGGGGCAGGCCTGCGCGCACTTGGTGCAGCCGATGCACTCGTCGGTGATCTCGTAGTGAATCAGCGCCCGGCACTTGCCCGCCGGGCAGCGGCCCTCGATGTGCGCCTCGCACTCGTCGCGGAAGTACCGCAGCGTGGAGAGCACGGGGTTGGGGGCGGTCTGGCCCAGCCCGCAGAGGCTGGAGCGCTTCACCATCAGCGCCAGCTCCTCGAGCTGGTCGAGGTCGCCGGGCGTGCCCTCCCCGGACCTGATCCGCTCCAGGATCTCCAGCATGCGCCGAGTGCCGATGCGGCAGGGCGTGCACTTGCCGCAGGATTCGCGCTGCGTGAACTCCAGGAAGTAGTGCGCCACGTCCACCATGCAGTCGGCGTCATCGAGCACCACGAAGCCGCCGGAGCCCATGATGCCGCCCAGCTCGCCGAGGGCCTCGTAGTCCACGGGCGTGTCGGCCAGCTCCGCGGGGATGCACTCGCCGGAGGGCCCGCCGATCTGCACGGCCTTGAACTGCCGGTCGCCGGCCACGCCGCCGCCGATCTCCTCCACGATCTCGCCTATCGTGATGCCCATGGGCACCTCGATGAGCCCGCCGCGGGCCACCTTGCCGGCGAGGGCGAAGACCTTGGTGCCCTTGCTGCGCTCGGTGCCCAGCTCCGCGAAGCGCTCGGCGCCCTCGCGGATGATCCACGGCACCACCGCGAAGGTCTCCACGTTGTTGATCAGCGTGGGCTGGGCCCACAGGCCGGATTCGGCGGGGTAGGGGGGACGCAGGCGCGGGTGGCCCCGCTCGCCCTCGATGGAGGCCAGCAGCGCCGTCTCCTCCCCACACACGAAGGCACCGGCGCCCTCGCGGATACCCAGCCGCAGGTCGAAGCCGGTGCCGAAGATGTCCTCGCCCAGGAAGCCGCGCTCCTGGCACCTGGAGATAGCGTTCCAGACGCGACGCACCGCCAGGGGATACTCGGCGCGGATGTAAAGCAGCCCGTCATGCACGCCCGCGGCGTAGGCGCCGATGGCCATGCCCTCCAGCACCCGGAAGGGGTAGGATTCGAGGATCATGCGGTCCATGAAGGCCCCGGGGTCGCCCTCGTCGCCGTTGCAGAGGATGTACTTCGGCTCCTTGTCGGCCTCGCGGACGATGCGCCACTTGCGGCCGGTGGGGAAGCCCGCTCCACCCCTTCCGCGGAGGCCCGAGGCGCTGATCTCCTCGATGACCTCCGCCGGCTCCATCTCGGTGACGACGCGTCGGAGCGCCTCGAAGCCGCCGCCGTCGATGTACTGGTCGATGTCGAATGGATCCAGGCAGCCGGCGTGCTCCGTGGCGATGTGCACCTGGCGGCCCAGGAAGCTGCAGACCGGAGCGTCGCGGACGTCGAGGGCGTAGCGTGTGACGGGCGTCCAGGCGCGGTCGTCCAGCAGGCTGTCGAGGGTGGAGGTGACCGTCGCGCGCACGCGCCGCAGGCCATGGGGGTGGAAGTGTCGGCGGACGATGGCCTCGGCGTCCTCAGGCTGCACTTTGGCGTAGACGTGCGGCTCCTCGCCCGGCTTGACCACCTCCACCAGCGGGGTCTGATGGCACATCCCCACGCAGCCCACCGGCTTCACCACGGCCGGCGCGCCCAGCTCGTTGACCGCCCGCTCCAGCTCCTGGCGAACGTCCATGCTCCCGCCCGCGATGCAGCAGGAGCCGATGCCGATTCGGATCTCGGCCAGGCCGTCAATCCGCCCTGGAGCCGGCCTTGCGGAGGGCGCCAGCAGCCCCCGGCGCTCCAGCTCCAGGAAGTCCTGGATGGCCTCATCCACGTTGTCAGGGGTCCGGTGGCCGTAGGTCACGCCGTCGATCTGCATCACCGGCGCCAGGGTGCAGCAGCCCAGGCAGGCCACCTTCTCGATGGTGAACCGCCGGTCCGGATCGGTATCGTCGTCCTCGGGGATCTGCAGGTGGCGGCGGAGGGCGTCGGAGACCTGTTCTGCGCCCTTCACGTGGCAGGCGGTGCCGTGGCAGACGCGGATAAGGTGCTCGCCGACCGGTCGATGGCGGAACTGCGTGTAGAAGGTCGCCACGCCCTCCATCTGCGCCGGGGTGATCTCCGTGAGCTCACAGACACGGCGCAGCGCCTGGGGCGGCAGGTAGCGGTAGTGCTCCTGGAGGCGCTGGAGGATGGGGATGACCCCCTCCCGGTCACGCCCTACCTGCTCCACCACCCGCTCCACGAACCCGAGATCAACCGACTCCGCGGCGGCGGTCTGCTCCGTGGTCAGAACTCCCATTCCTCTGGTTCCGTCTCTCCCTCCGATGCGTCCCCGGGCTCCCGCGGCCGGTCCGGCGGGGCACTCTCCTCCGCGTCATCGGCGGCCTCATCCGCCTCGTCCTGGCCGGGCTCGGCCTCTTCGGCCTCCTCCGTGCCCGCATCCTCGGGCTCCGGCTTTCCGATGCGGAAGAGGTGCTTCTCGCCGCGGATGAAGATGCTGTCATTCACGAACGCCGGCGAGCTGTCCGACGCCTCGCCGAGGCTGGCTGTGCTGAGGATCTCGAACTGGCTGCCGGTTGCGACGATGAACATGGTGCCATCGCCGTTGAGGATGTAGAGCCGGTCCCCGACCAGCGTGGGGGAGGCGTAGAAGGGCTTCTCGCCCTCGAGCTGCTCCTGCCAGACCTCCTGGCCGTCCGCCAGCCGGTAGCAGGCCAGCAGCCCGTAGCTGATGAGGGTGTAGACGTGCGTGCCGTCGCTGACGGGGCTGGCGGTGTCGGGCATCACCCCGGCCGTGCTCCAGACCACGTGGGTGTCGGTCACGTCGCCCTCGCCGTCGGGGCGGATGGCCACCAGATCGGCGCCGTCGCTGCAGGCGATGACGTAGCCCCCGGCATAGATCGGCGACGGCGCGACATCGCCCACGAGCACGTCCGCCCGCCACAGCTCATCGCCCGTCTTCGGGTCGTAGGCGATGACCCAGGGATCGGCGGCGGTGACGAGCTGCGGCTGTCCCTGAGATTCTATGACGATCGGCGTTGTCCAGGAGTTGGGGGTCGGCCGGGCGACTTCCCAGACGCGCTTGCCCTCCCGGACATCCAGCGCCACCAGCCGCGAGAGCTCATCGTCGGCGCCGCCCTGGTCGAGCAGCACGATCAGCATGTCCTCGAAGACGGTCAGGGATGACGCGTGGCCGTAGATGTTCTCCAGCGGCCCCATGGCGCGCGTCCACAGCTCTTCGCCGTCGAAGTCGAAGGCGCCCACGTCGCCGTTGGCGAAGATGGCGAAGACCCGCTCGCCGTCCGTGGCCATGGTGGGGGCGGCGAAGCCCGTGTCCTCCTCGACCTCCGGCGGCTCATCAAGCTCCGACAGCTCGTTGACCACCTCGCGCTGCCACAGCAGCTCGCCGGTCTCTGCGTCATAGGCGTAGACCTCGCGCTTCTCCTCGGTGGCACCCGAGATGAACACCCGGTCACTCCAGACGATCGGCGAGCTGTTGCCTGGCAGCGGGACCTCCGCCCTCCAGGCGATGTTCTCGCCGCTCTCGCCGTCCCAGCTCTCGGGGTACTCCCCTGGAAGCGCGTGGCCGGAGCCGTGCGGGCCGCGGAAGCGCGGCCAGTTGCGCTCGTACTCGGTCAGCTCAGGCTCCGCTGCGCCGGCCGGCGGTCCCGGAGGCCCCTGCGGCCCCGGCGGTCCGGGGGGACCTTCGGGTCCCGGCGG
>JAYENL010000057.1:0-13346 GCA_034722055.1 Armatimonadota bacterium | reverse complement strand
GACCACTGTCCGGCCCGCCGTTGTCTTGACAACGGCAGACGGCGCACGGACAGGAGTGTCCGTGCCACGGAACGGCATCGTCTGTTGCTCGTATGGAGGGGCCGGACCACTGTCCGGCCCGCCGTTGTCTTGACAACGGCAGACGGCGCACGGACAGGAGTGTCCGTGCCACGGAACGGCATCGTCTGTTGCTCGTATGGAGGGGCCGGACCACTGTCCGGCCCGCCGTTGGCCTCGGGGCGATCCCCGGCGAGCAGTTGCAGGAGTTCAGCGCGCACCGGGGAAGAGACCACCTCCTCACCAGCCGCTGCCGCGTGAGGTCGCCATCGAGTCATGTCTGAGACGCCTCCAACCGGGCGCGTCAGCCCTCGGATCGCGGCGCTGGCAGCGCTGGTGCTGGGTCACGCCGTCGCCGACGGCTGCATCAACTTCATCCCACCCCTGTGGAGCGAGCTGCAGGTTCGGCTGGACCTGTCGGCCACCGACATCGGCGTGCTGACCGGGCTGGTGTCGATCACCACCAACTTCGGCCAGCCGCTGTTCGGGTACCTGGGCGATCGCTTCCGCGTGCCGCACATGGTGGCGGTGGGGCCGGCGCTGGCCGGGCTGTTCGTGGGGCTGTGCAGCCTGCCCGAGCATGTCGTGCTGTTCGGCACCCTCTACATCATCGCGGGGATCGGCACGGCCTTGTTTCATCCGCAGGGGGCCACGCTCGCCGGGCAGGTCAGCCGCCGGCGCAAAGGCCTCGGCATGGCGCTGTTCTCGGCCGGCGGCGCGCTGGGCTACGGCGGCGGGGCGCTGCTGGCAGGCCTGCTCTACGAGCGCTTCTCGTGGCCGGGGCTGTTCGGGGCGACGGTCCTGGGCGGCGTCACCGGGGCCATCGTCTGGGCTATGCACCCCGGGCGGCGCTACTCGGCGACCTCTCTGGAGCCCATGCGCCTGCGCAGGCACGTGCTGCCGCATCTGCGGAGGGTCTCCGTGCTGTTTGCGCTGGTGTCGCTGCGGGCGATGGTCATCATCGTGTTCATCAACTTCGTGGCGCTGCTGGTCAAGCAGTGGGGCGGCTCGGTACGAGCGGGGGCCTACCTGCTCTCGGGGATGATCGTCGCCGGCGGGGTCGGGAACTTCGCCGGCGGCTGGGCCAGCGACCACCTGGGCCGGCGTGCCGTGACTGTGGTTTCACTGCTGGCCTCCGCGCCGCTGCTGTGGCTGTTCCTGCGCATGGGACTGCCGGCAGGCTATGCTCTGCTGCCGCTGGCGAACCTGCTGGCGCAGGCGGCGGTGTCGGTGAACATCGTGCAGGGCCAGGAGCTGATGCCCGGCGCCCAGGGGGTCGCCTCGTCGCTGACCATGGGCGCGGCGTGGGGCGTGGGTGGGCTGATGATGCCGCTTGCGGGAGCCGCGGCGGACACGGTGGGGCTCATCCCCACGCTGATGGTGATCGCCTGGGTGCCGGCCGTCGCGGGCATCCTGGGCCTCTGGGTGCCCGAGCGCGCTGATGCCGATGACGCGCTCCCCGCGACGTGATCGGACATGATGGCGGGCGGCGCCAGGAAGGCACCGCCCGCTCGTTACATCCCGTCAGTCAGGCCGCTACCCGTCTGGATTCATGGCCCCACCCCGGTATGCGGCGTACACGGCGTCGCCTGACTGCCACTTGGCGTGACCATCGCAGTAGCCGATATTCACGCCCTCGTTGTGGGGCACGAGCCACTCGTGAGTATCGCGCACCATCGCGTTGCAGGCCCACTGAGCGCACTGGGAGGAGGTCAGGATGGCCCGGATATCCCCCAGCGCCGGGTGATTGCTGTCGAAGCACATGAACTTCTGTGCCGGCCCGTTGATCAGCGCTGCCATGAAGCCCGAGCTGGTGCGCCACAGCTCATTAGTGAAGCCGTAAGTTGGCCGCACAGGATAGTGTGTTCCGTGATAGGTCATGCTCCCTCTGCCATATCGGTTCGAGGGGCAGGCCATGATCTGCCAGTTGTTGATGTAGGGCTGGATCTGGTGCGGCCAGAAGACCCACGGATCAACCGTGTAGCTGCCCTGCGCGTAGTAGGGAAACTTCTCATCGTAGTCCTGAACGTACATCAACATCCCCAGGGCAATCTGCTTGACATTGCTCAGACAACTGGCCTGTCGTGCCTTCTCACGAGCCCTCGCAAAGACCGGGAACAGGATTGCTGCCAGGATGGCGATGATCGCAATCACCACCAGCAGCTCAATGAGCGTGAAGCCTCGTCGCATCGAACTCACCTCCAACATGGATTTGACAGCTCCACTGATTACTTCTCCCGCGGCTCCGCAAGGTCCTTCCGCGAATCAAAGAATCTTTAAGCCCCGTCCTCCGCAGCCACTTCTCTGCGTGAGGCGTCGCCGCTGAACGTGACGCAGGCGGCGCGAGTGGCGCCGCCCGCCGTCGGTGTCCCGTTCTTTCAGCGGCTCACCGCTCCCAGTACTCGGGAGTGTTCAGGGCCGTGCGCGCCTGCACCCACTTGGCGTGGCCGTCGGCGAAGCCATAGTTCTCTCCGCCGTTGTGCCGAGAGACCTCGCTGTCGTCAACCGGCTCACCGTTAAACCCAATACCGTCCAGCGGGCTGGTCGTCCAGCTTCCGTCGCAGCACACATTCGACCAGATGAGCGCGCCCTTTCCGCCGAACATGTGCGCCGAGTCCCCCAGCATCACAGTGGTCGCGGGGTGACTGAGGTCCGCCACGCGCGTGGCAACTGGAAAAGTGGTCACCGCCCGACCGAAGATGGCATCCCTGAAGCCATATCCCCGACTGGCCGGTCCGGGGAACTTCCAGTAGGTGTTGTACGTGCCATACCCTCCTGAGGGGGCCGCCGCCCCGGACGGGCAAACGTAAACCGCGAGGTTCTTCACGTACGGGTAGATGGCCAGTGGGGGCGATTGCGGCGACGTGTTCACCGACGGATCCGCGAACCCATCGCCGGCGTTGTACCTCGACGGATACCACCGGGCCCAACACGGGAAGGTCTCGTCGTAGTCCTGCGCGTACATCATGACGCCTAGGGCAAGCTGCTTCACATTGCTCAGACAACTGGCCTGTCGCGCCTTCTCCCGGGCTCGAGCGAAGACCGGGAACAGGATCGCTGCCAGGATGGCGATAATCGCAATCACCACCAGCAGCTCGATAAGTGTGAAGCCTCGTCGCATCCGACTCACCTCCAACATCGATTTGACAGCTCCACTGACTACTTCTCCCCCGGCTCCGCAAGGTCCTTCCGCGAATCGAAGAATCTTTAAGCCCCGTCCTCCGCAGCCACTTCTGTGGCTGAGGCGTCGCCGGTGAACGTGACGCGGGCGGCGCGAGTGGCGCCGGCCGCCGATACGGATCTGTCGATCATGTCCAGTTCAGCGCGGCGATGCTAGCCCACCGAGATGCTGAGCGTCAGCAGGATGGCTGGAACCTGCCGCACTCGCCGTCTCGCCACAGGGCATCATCCCGCCGGCCTGCGTCAATGGCACGCAGGAGCATTCGTGACTGAGCCATCAGCCGCACAGCGGCAGAGGTGGCTGCCGTCGCCGTTACTGGGGCTTGAGCGACCCGGCGTCGAAGGCGCTGATGACAGTATTGCCACTCATCCACTTGGCGTGTCCGTCGCCGAATGCCATGTTGATCCCATCGTTATGGTTGATCCACATGCCGGCGTACTTGCTGGCGCAGTTTGCGGTGGCCCCCAGATCCTCGAAGCCGATGCAGCGGTGCATGGGAGCGATCCAGCCCCTCCCGCCCATACTGTCGGCTACCAGAATGACCTGGGCCGGCCGGCGAACGTCCGCGAGATTGTCGCAGTCGAGCATTAGGTTCCAGCCGTAGGACCGGGGAAGCCGGGGCTGGAAGTCGTGTCTGGGGCCGTTCGGACTGTCGCGCCAGATGCCGAAAGTGCTGGTATTGGCGCTGCTGCTCGGGCAGGCATAGATCTGGGCGTTGTTGATGTAGGGGTAGATGGACACCGCCCAGCAGGCAGCGGTTTTCTGCCCACAGTGATCCGGCAGTCTTTCGTCGTAGTCCTGGCTGTACATCAGGATGGCCGTACCGATCTGCTTGAGGTTGGAGGAACAGCTCGCTTGTCGCGCCTTCTCCCGGGCCCTCGCGAACACCGGGAAGAGGATCGCCGCCAGGATCGCGATAATGTGACCGCTGAAAAAGCCGGAAACTGAATATCGGCGCGGCGCTGTGGCGATCCTCAGGGCGCTGCGTGGATCACATTCTTCCCAATCCACCTTTTTCAGCGGTCACATAATCGCGATCACTACGAGCAACTCGATCAGGGTGAAGCCTCGCCGCTTCATCATAGTGCACCTCTCACCAGTGATATTGAGATACACATCTGTATATCTTCTTCGACATTATAGTTCCGAGGACCTTCTTCACGCGCGCTTTTCTTCCGCCAACTGCGTCTGCCACCGACGTTGCACATGCGGGGCCCCGGCGAAAGCCGCCGTTCTGCTCGGCGGCGCGGTGAATTGGCGCCGGGCAGGAGCCGATGGCGTCGGCGGCGAAAAGTGGCGCGCACGCACAGTGCCTCAGATTCCGGGCGGGAGGTCAGTCCCATGAGCGCCGCACAGCGACCGAACGTGATCCTCGTCATGACCGACGACCAGGGCTACGGTGATCTGGGATGCACCGGCAACCCCTGGATCCGGACCCCGAATCTCGACGAGTTCTTCGTGCAGTCCACGCGCTGCCCGGACTTCCACGTCTCCCCGCTGTGCACGCCCACCCGCGGGGCCATCATGTCCGGCCGCAACCCGCTGCGCAACGGCGCCTGGGCCACCTGCTGGGGGCGGTCGATCCTGCGCGGCGACGAGACCACCATGGCCGACGTCTTCGCGCACAACGGCTACCGCACGGGGATGTTCGGCAAGTGGCACCTGGGCGACAACTACCCCTACCGCCCGCAGGACCGAGGCTTCGAGACGGTGGTGGCGCACAAGGGCGGGGGCGTGGGGCAGACCCCGGACTTCTGGGGCAACGACTACTTCGATGACACCTACTTCCACAACTCTCAGCCCGTCGAGCATGAGGGCTACTGCACCGACATCTGGTTCGACGAGGCCATGGCCTTCATCGAGGAGAGCCGCGATGAGCCCTTCTTCTGCTACCTGGCCACCAACGCCCCGCACTCCCCCTACCTGGTGGCCGACGAGTACGCCGACCTCTACCGCGGCACCCCCGAGATCCCCGAGCCCGAGTTCTACGGCATGATCACCAACATCGATGAGAACTGGGCCCGGCTGACGAGGCTGCTGCATCACCTGGGCCTGGCGGAGGACACCATCCTGATCTTCATGACCGACAACGGCTCCTCCGGCGGGTGGCGCGAGCAGTCCGGCATGGGCTACAACGCCGGCATGCGCGGCCGCAAGGGCTCCTACTACGACGGCGGCCATCGCGTTCCATTCTTTATTCGCTGGCCGGCGGGCGGCATTACCGCCGGCGACGTCCGCGAGCTGGTCACGCACATGGATCTGCTGCCCACCTTCATCGACCTCTGCGGGCTCGACGAGCCGGACCACAGGCCCTTCGACGGCATCTCGGTGGCGCCGCTGCTGCGCGGCGAGCGGATGAGCCTGCCCGACCGCGAGATCTTCGTCCAGTACCGCCAGAACACCAATCCCCCCCAAATGTGGGAGAACGCAGTGATGACGCGCCTGTGGCGGCTGGTCGGCGGGGAGGAGCTGTACTACATGCCGGCCGACCCCGGCCAGCGCCGCGACGTGGCCGAGCACTATCCCGGCATCGTGCGTCGGCTGCGGCTGGCGCAGGAGCGGTGGTGGGACCAGGTCCGGCCGCTGCTGGATCAGTACTGCCCCATCAGCCTGGGGGCGGACGAGGAGAATCCCACGCGGCTGAACGCCATGGACGTGCTCGGCGACGTGGCGTGGAATCAGGGGCACATCAAGGCCGCTCAGAGGTCCACGGGCCGCTGGGCTGTGAGGGTGGAGCAGGCCGGCCACTACAGGTTCGAGCTGCAGCGCTGGCCGAAGGAGATCGGCGTGCCCATCGATGGGGGACTGCCGGACGAACACGCGAAGATCGCGCCCTTCGGCACCGCGCCCCAGGCAGGCGGCGGCACGCGTATCGCGCCGACGAGCGCCCGCATCTCGGTGGGCGACTTCGAGGCCACGGTGGAGGTGCCGGCCGGGGCGGAGTCTGTGACCTTCGAGGCGGACCTGCAGCCGTGTGAGGGCCAGCTTGACGCCTGGTTCCTCGACGCCGACGGCGAGAAGCGCGGCGCGTACTACGTCTACGTGACGAGGGAGTAAGGCTGTTCCCGTCCTGACGGGCTGAAGTGCATCACGGCAGCCAGCGGGCGGGCTCCTTGGACATCGGCTCCGCGATGGTGTCGAGGAAGTCCGACAGAAGGCTCGCGCCCTCGGTCTCGTCCGCGAAGTGCAGCTCCAGCGTGCCGGCGTCCGGTGCCTGCAATCGCGCCGGGCCCTCCCTCTCCTGGATGACGAATCGCGCGGGATAGGCCGCCTCTCCGCCCTCGACGATCTCCACGGTCGGCTCTCGCTCGAGAAGCTGGGCCTGGAGCTGCACGAAGCCCCGCACGCGGCGGGCCATGCGCCGCTCCGCGTCGGAGGGCTGCGCGGGGATGACGATGCTCACCGGCTCGGCGTCGGCCAGGAAGCTTGCCGGCGGCCAGTCGTCCCGCGGCGGATCCGGCGGCGTGGCCGCCAGGAAGGCCATCTCGCGCCCCTCCAGCGCCACGCGAACGGTGGTGCGGCCGTCCGCGACGACCGGCTCCAGGTTCTTCCGCTGCAGGAAGTCGCCGAGGCCGGGGAGCTCCCCGAGCACGGTGACGGCGGCCCTGATGGGACTGCTGGAGAGGTTGCGCACCGTCAGCATGGTGCCATCGGCCTGGCCGAAGCGCTCCACGCGCACATCAAGGCCATCGGCGACGGCGTTCGTGATCGGTCGCCAGCCGGCCCTCGCCAGCGCGATGGCGATCGGCGCCCATGCCTGGGCGAGTCGCTCGCCGCTGGCGCGCGTCCCCACCAGCCATGGCAGCCCGCCCAGCTCCAGAAAGTCATAGAGGGCATCGCGGGAGCCGATGCGATTCGGGTGTCCCAGGTAGATCGGCTTGTACCCCATGATCAGCCGGTGCGAGCGCACGTAGTGCTGCTGCGAGCCGACGATGTTGGTGAGGTGCGAGTGGCCGCGGAAGCCGCTGAAGTACTGGATGAACTCACCCGGGTTGCGGTGTATGTGCGGCGCGAACTGCTGCAGGTCGTCCTGCAGCTTCGCGTAGGGGATGCCGGCGTTGGTGTAGACGCGCCCCTCGTCGTCGAAGGCCATCCAGGGGCTCTCCCGCCCGTAATCCTGCCAGACGAAGGCCCCGTTGTCGAAGTAGAAGCCGTCGGGGCGGTAGCTCTCGACGATCTGCCGCACGTCCTGGCGCAGGCTCTCGCCGAAGGAGTCGCCCCAAGCGAACATCCCGGCCAGCTTCTCGCGCCCGCCGCCCATCACATCCCACCGGTCGAGCATGAACATGGAGCCGTCGGCGAGGCGGATGACCGAGTCCGCATAGGTGCTCCGCGCCATCTCGCGCTCGCACTTGGTGGGGATGACGTAGGAGATGTTGCAGGAGGCGATGTTGGCGGTCTCCTGGACGGCGCGCATCTCCTCGCGGGTGCGCAGCTCTCCTTTGAGGTAGACGGGCTCCTCGTCCGGGTAGAAGTCGCCCGTTTTCGCGAAGGGCGCGTAGAGCTCCATGGCGCCCACGCGGAGACGCCGGCAGCGTTCGATGAAGATATCGCCCTGGTTGTGCACGAAGGCGGGGCTGCTGGCCGAGTAGAGTCCCCACACATCGTCGCGCTCCGGGGCGGCGAAAACCTCCGGCCAGGCCTCCCAGTAGCGTTGCACGCAGCTCCGCCAGCTCCACCTGGGGTCGATGGCGTAGAGCACGAACCGAGCGGTGCGCCTCTCACCGGCCGGGAGCGCCCAGCGCACGACGTAGGACAGGGTCGGGTCGCCACCGTCGGTGCGCTGCAGCCGCGAGCCGTAGAAGGACTCGATGTGCATGGGCTGCATCCCGAGCGCCACGCCGGCCTCGGCGCTGTGCGCGCAGACCGCGGGGAAGATGCCCTGTGACTGGATGCCGCCGGGCACCAGCGTGGTGTTCTCGTGGTGGGCCTCTCCCTGCGCGAGGGCTATCAGGCGCATCCCGTCCCACAGCCAGGCGTCGCCGCCGCCCAGCGCCAGCGGCAGCGCCAGGCGGACCTCCAGCAGGCGCTGCTGGTCGGCCTCGTTGCGCAGCTCCATCGTCCAGCCGAGGTCACGGCCCTCCGCGACCAGGGCGTGCCGGGCGGTGAGCCGCCCGGCGCTCCACCGCCATGAGAGCGCGTTCTGGTCGGCGCGCATCCCGCTGACGGCGCCCTCCGGGCCGATGAGCTCCCGATCCGGCCACTGCATGATCTCGATTCCGCCCGGCGCCGAGAGCATCGGACCGGCCGGGGTCTCGAGCTGCCGGAGCGCGCCGGTCCGGGGATCGACGGTGGCGCGGAGGTCGCCGACCGCCACCGCCGCCCGGGCCTCCTGGGCACGTGCGCCGACGTCGAAGACATGCGGCGGCGGGGCGGCGCGCAGATCCGGCGTGGGCAGCGGCGGCTCGGCGTTGCGGGCGGGGCGCTCCACGCTCGCCAGCATCTCGGAATACAGCCCCGCCAGCTCCTGGAGGTCCTCCCCCGCGCCGATGAGGGCGAAGTCCCGCAGCGGCTGCACTGGGGTGACATACCCGCCGCTGCGGCTGACCTCGAAGCGCGTGAAGTCGATGCAGTACATGAAGTTGGTGACATCCGCCGGGGGCACGCCGACCGCCAGGAGCACGCCCGTCTGCAGGCTCTCCAGGGCGGCGAAGGGTGGGTCCTGAGCCAGCGGAATGCGGGCGTAGGCCGCGTTGGTCTCCGCCGGCATGGCGCTCAGCGCCCCGGGGTCCCGGTAGTGATGCAGCCGGTGGGTCCGGGCGGATGCCTCCTCGGTGGCCACGAAGAACTCGTAGCCCCTGAGGGCCAGCGGGGCCTTGGGCGTGAAGGTCATCTCGTGGAGCACCGCCGGCGAGCCGCGCTGCAGGCGATAGGTCATCGTGAAGGTGCCCACGTCCGGCTCCTCGGCAAGGTCGGTCAGGCACGTGATGCGGACCGCCGCCTCCTCGGGACCGCTCTGCAGCGCGTCCACGGCCAGCACCTCGCCGTTGGAGCGAAAGGCGCGCCTGCCCCTCTGCATGTCCCCGGAGCCGCAGTAGTACCAGTGCCGCGGCGAGATGACCGTCCCGCTCCGGACCAGCGCCACGTTGCAGCCCTCGCCGACCTGTGGGAGGCGCAGCTCGATGCGGCGGCTGGCGAGGATGCCCTCCGGGAGGTCCAGCCGGCACTGCCCGAATGCGGCCTGAGCCGCCAGGAGGAGCAGAAGGACTGTCGCGCAGAGACTGAGCTTGCGCGCGCGCATGAGCGTCACCTCCGGGTGCCGCTTCGTCCGGGCGTACTCGCAGACCTGCCGGTGCGGGGTGGCACTGATGCGAAGGTCAGGGTGGGGCGTCGAGCGAAGGCCAGCCCGGCGTGACTCGATGACCGTGGAGTGTGAGAGTGATGCGAGCGGCGAGCGTGCTGACGGCGGTCGTGCTATCGCTGAGTGGTGCGGCGCCATGTGCGGCGCAGGAGGAGATGCTGGCGAACCCCGGCTTCGATGAGCTGACCGGTGAGGGCCTGCCGGCGGGATGGCAGGTGGACGAGGGACTTCAGGTGCTCTCCGGCGACGACGCGCGGGAGGGCCACGGCGTGCGGGTGCGCTACCACAACGGCCTGCGCCAGGAGATCGCCGTCGAGCCGGGGGAGATGTTCCGGATCAGCGGGTACACGCGCCGGCCGCCGGGCGAGCCGCCTCTCAGCGGCCGCCTCGTGCTGCGCTGGCTGGATGATGAAGGGCGGAAGGTGCGCGGCAACAGCGACCTCCGCCACCACGCCAGCGCCGAGTGGTCGCGCTTCACGCACCTCATCTCCATCCCCGAGGGCTGCACGCGCCTCCAGGTGGTCGTGGACGGGCCCTACCAGACCACGGACTGGTTCGACTTCGACCAGCTCAGCATGGTGCCTACGAGTCGCCTGGCATCGATCGATCCGGGCGCGATCCATGCCCTGCACGGCCGGTCGCTGCGCGTTATCCGGGTGGCGGACTGCCGCTCCTTCGCGCTGCTGCGACTGCCGGGCTGGATGGACCGGCCCTTCGACGGTAAGGTGGACACGGTCGCCACCATGAGCCCCTACCACGAACGCCCCAACCGGCGCACGGAGGTGGACTTCGACTTCACCCTGCATCGGCCCGAGCGGGTGAGCTTCGTGCTGATACACACCGTGTCGCAGCCGCTGGAGCGCGCCACGCTCTTCGCCGAGGCCGACGGCGACTGGCGCCACGTGGCGGAGCTGCGAAACGACTCCCGCACGCTGCTGGGAGCCACCATGGAGCCGGTGGTGACCCGCCGGCTGCGCCTGCGCCTCCACAAGCGCCCGGAGGAGGAGAGCATCGCGCTCAACGAGGTGCAATTCTTCGACCTCGGGCCACCCCCGGAGGCGGCGTCCGGACCGGGTCTGGCCCTGGCGGAGGCTCCGCCGGAGGGCTTCGCTGAGATCCTGGAGCGGGCCGGGTCCTCCCGGCTGGCGCTGGTGGGCGGCGATGGTGATGCCGGCTTGGCGCTCGAGGGCGGACGCACGCTGGACGTCGTCTCCCCTGCCTACGAGAGCGCGACCGGCCTCGACGGTCTCCGACTGCGCATCGCCTGCGAGGGCGGGGAGCCGGGCCGGGCGGTGGAGGTGGCGCTGCTGTCGCCGAACATCCGGGACCGCAGCGTTCGCTACATCCACATCGGTGACAGGGTGCTGACCGGGCGCTATGCATCGGGCCTGAAGTCCCCGCCGAACGTGGATCTCCGCGACCTCTTCCGCGTGGCGGCGCCGCTGATCCCAGACGGCGGCGAGGCCGTCGCGGAGCTGGAGGTGGATATCCCTGACATGCTGATCCGCCCCGGGGAGCGCCTGTGGCTGCGGATCACGCCGCTGGCGGATGAGACGCTGCGGTTGGGGTCATGCGCGGTGCAGGCCGTGAAGATGCCCGTCGAGGACGCGCTGGCGGAGTACCTCCCGGACCTGGAGCGCATACTGCGCCGGGCCTACTCCCAGTGCAGTGAGGCCCACGTCTACGATGGAGCCGAGGACCGGGAGGCCATGGCTCTGGTGCGGCTGGTTCGGGAGGTTCAGGCGCTGGACCCCGGCAACGAGGTCGCCGCGCACATGGAGCATCGCGCTCTGCGCACCCGGGCGCGGGTGGATCTGCAACGCCCGGGCCCGGCCGACGCTCCCGACTGGGCGGTGTGGCAGCGGGAGCTGCTGCGCCGCTACGCGGAGGTCGTGCACTGGTGGATCGACAACCGACAGGTCTCCACCGGTGAGCTGGGGGGCATGTGGGCCGATGACACTGAGCTGTCCTGCGAGTGGGCATTCCTGCCGCTGGTGACCGGCGATGAGGCGGTGCGGGATTCGCTGGCGCTGATCGCGGAGGGCATCTGGGATGTGGTGGGCGATGGCGGCTACAGCCCCCGGACCATGGACGCCGAGCACGCCGCGGAGTACGTGACCCTCTCACAGCCCTTCATGATGCTGCTGGACTACGGCGACCCGCTCTACGTGGAGCGCTGCATGAGGATGATCGAGAACATGCAGTGGTGGACGCTGGTCAACGAGCACGGCCACCGGCACTTCCGCTCATACATGTTCAACGCCACTGACATCGATGACAGCGAGGGGAAGGACTTCGACCACGCCACCACCACCTACGCCTGCAAGCCGGGCTTCTACGCCGCGTGGTACTCGGCCAGCGAGCAGCCGCGCGGGTGGCTGAGCGAATGGGGGCGGGGCTGGCACGCCGCCGCCATGAGCGCCCAGAAGGGCAAGCCCGTGGGCGGCATCCCCTTCGACATCCACGCGAAGACCGGCGAGATCGCCCCCTATACCGACCGGTGGAACCGCAGCGCCTACATGAACGATGGCATCACCCACGTCAAGGACCTGCTGATGGGCGCGTGGGACTGGACCGGCGACCCGGCGATCGCCGAGCCCCTCCGCTACCAGGCGAGCGCGGTCAACGAGCCGGACATGCTCTGGCGCGTGCTGTCGGGCGAGACGGATCGCGACGAGGCGGTCATCGAGGCGGCCGAGCGGATGATCGAGGACAATCACCGGCTCAACGGGAGCGATGAGCAGGGGAGCTGGTCGGCCTACTCCATGTACACGGAGCTGCGCTACTACTGGGCCTGGTGGGCGACGGGCCAGATGCGCTACCTGGTGGAGGGCCTGCAGGAGCAGGTGCGCAACCTGCAGCGGATGCGGTGGCTGATCACCGAGGCCGAGCCCTACACCGACCGGGCCTACATCCCCGGCGACCGCCTGCTGCCCTTCACCATGCTGGGCGGCACCGGCGGGGAGGTGCGCGCCATCTACCCGGACTTCGCAGTGAGCTGGGAGGGCATCGGCACCGATGTGGCGACGCTGGTCACGCAGCGGTCTGACCAGCGCCTGAGGGTCATGGCCTACTCCTTCGCACAGCGGCCCATCGAGGCGGTCATGCGCACCTGGAGCCTGCCGCACGGGCTCTGGGAGGTCACGGTGGGCATCGACGAGGATGGCGGCGGTCGCGCCGAGGGACAGCGGACGCGGCGCCGCCAGGAGCTGTTCCGCCATGCGGCGGTGGCGCTGACGCTGCAGCCGGGGGAGACGACGGTGATCGAGGCCCGGCTGGTGGAGCGGCTGGATGACATCCGGGAGCGCCCCGACCTGGCCATCGCCGACCGGGACGTCGTGGGGCAGGATGGCGCCCTGCAGGTGAGGGTGCACAACATCGGCGCCGCCGACGCGCCCACAGGGATCACCGTTCAGGCCACCGACGCCGAAGGAGAGACCATCGCCTCGGCTGACCTGGGCGAGCTGCCGGCACCCGAGAGCTGCAGACCCAGCACGGCGACGGTGACCCTGGTCGCCACCGGCGCCGCGCAGGTCATGGTGGACGCCGGGGACGCGCTGGCGGAGATCACCGAGGTGAACAACGTGGTGGAGCTGCACTGAGATGGCGATGTCGAATGCCGCTAATGCTAAGTCGCAGAAGTTCGCGTACCTTCCTACGTCCCCACAGGACGCGTGCCTGCCATGGAGGGGCCGCCGCGAGCGAAGCGAGCGGGGCGCGATCAGGAGCGGTAGCGACTGACCGCGCAGGTTCCACCCCGGCCCACTGGAGACCTTCGGTCTCACGGGCTTCCAGCCCGACCATCAG
>JAYENL010000056.1:0-13355 GCA_034722055.1 Armatimonadota bacterium | reverse complement strand
GAAGCCCATGTCGTCGGCCATGATGAAGATGATGTTGGGGTGGCGCGCGTGCTCCCGGGGCATGGCCTGGCACCTTCCTCGCGGTCGGTCGGGGTGCGCCCGCGAGGAGTAGTTTCCGCGCCGACGGACTCGCTCCTGCATCCGGGGGCCGCAGGTTGGCAGCGATTGTGGTCGATGCCGGGCGGGCCTGATGTGCTACGTGACGAAGCGCCGGGCAGGCTCGCGACCTATCCGGCGCCGAGTGCCATCGCGCGGCTTCGCTCAGGGCATGCCCTTGCGGGTGGCCAGGCAGATGGGGTCGCCGTGCACAGTCTCGGGCTTCAGCCACTTGGCGTGACCGTCAACGAAGCCGTAGTTACCGCCACCGTTATGCACGTCGGGCAGGAAGTTCAGGACGCTGTAGGTGATCAGATACAGACCATCCCCGCTGTAGTCCCTGGCGCTTTGGTCACCCAGGACGATGGCCTCGGCAGGAAACTCCACGTCCGACAGGTTTACAACCCCGTTGTTCCAGGTGTCATGGTCGGCGTAGTAGTAGCCGAAGCCGTCATAGCCGGTTGAGGTATTCTGGCCCGGCAGTCCTCGGATGTTGTAGCCGTAGTTGCCATACCCCCGATACCTGAGATTGGGCGAGGAGGGGCAGACGAACACCTCCTTGTTCTTCACATAGGGCAGCCACTTGTTGAACCAGTAGCGCGTCTCGACCGCGCCGGGCTGATGGTACGCCCAGCAGAAGTTGTCGTCATAGTCACCGACGTACATCCTGCACGCGGTCATGAGCTGCTTGACGTTGGAGAGACAGCTCGTCTGCTTGGCCTTCTCGCGCGCTCGCGCGAAGACCGGGAAGAGAATGGCTGCCAGTATCGCGATGATCGCGATGACGACTAACAGCTCGATCAGCGTAAAGCCCTTGCGCATCGTGCACCTCCGTGGATAGAGAATCAGTTCATAGCCCCATAACTTATAGCAGAACCATGGGCCTGCGTCAAACCAAGATTTCGTCACTTTTGGAATCCTTTGCCTATGTCGGTGGACGCCCGGCCTCCGCAGCCCTCCCAGGGAGATCGCTTGTGACGCGGGGGAGCGGCCCACTGGCCCGTCGCTGGGGATGAAGGGGCGCAGGAAAGGCCCTGAGGGCCGTGGTCGGAATGGCTCAAGTTTTTTGCTTTCAGGTTGAACCTTTCATGAGGCTACTACGTCGAATAGTATGCGAGGGCGGAGGAAGGCCTGTAGCGATAGCGACGGCTGTGTGATCCACGCGAAGGTTCCAACCCTCCCTCCTTCACGTGACAGGCACACACTCCGCCCTCGCTTCAGACACTTACCGGGACGACGGTCATTGGCCGACCAGGGGCCTGGGCCGAAGCCCCGACGGATGGCAGACTGAGAATTCGCTCGCATCAGACCTACTGTACAGTTCGTCTCGTGTCGCTCCTCATCAATGCAGTGCGCAGGGCCCGCTCCCGGCGGGCCCTGCGCCGTTTAACGACGCCGCTTGCTACTGATCCCCGGCCCTGTCCTCCGCCGCCTCCTGAAGCGTGGCGGGCTCGTCGAGCGGCACGTCGTTGAAGGGCGCCGGGGTGTTCCCCGCAAAGACCGTGCTGCCGGTGAAGGTCACGCCGCTGCGCAGTCGCTGGGCGGGCTCGTCGCCGTCGAGAAAGGTGTTGTCCCTGATCGCCGCGTCGCGCAGCTCGCCCACGGGGTTGGTCTCCACGCGCAGAAAGAACGGTCCGTGGCCGTCGAGCACGTTGCCCAGCAGCCGGACGCCGGGGAAGACGCCGTTGACGCGGAGGCTGATGTCGTGGAAGACGCAGCCGGCGATGGTGATGTCGCGGCTCTCCAGCTCCTCGTGGGCGGTGAGGATGAGCATGGCGCCCCAGGTGTCGGAGCCGCGCTCGCCGGCGCGCGTGCCGTCGAAGGTGCAGCCCAGGAAGAGGCCGTCGCGGACCCAGCGGCCGCCGGCGGGCTCGATGTCGAAGTGATACAGGCGCCAGAGCGAGCCGAAGTGGCAGGCCTCGAAGACGAAGTCCTCGTCATTGCCCACCATCGAGACGATGTTTCTCCCCGCGCGGTCAAAGCGGCAGTTGACCACGCGCAGCCCGCGTGAGCCCCGCACATAGAGGCAGTCGTAGCGGGACTCCATGACGTGCACGTTCTGGATGCGCACGGCCTCCGCGTCGCGGACCATGATGATGTGGGAACAGGTGGCGGTGCCGCCGCTACCAGGCTCGGTGGTGATCTCCCAGCCGGCGCCGGAGACCTCCTCGGTGGGCGTCCCGTAGGCCGTGAAGCCCCGGAGCGTCCCGCCGGTGGGCAGCAGCATCGGAGAGCTGTGCAGCGCGCGGAAGATGGTCCGCTCCGGGCCGGCGCCGCTGAGCGTCACCCCCGCGGGGATCGCCACCCCGGCGATGCGGTAGGTGCCAGGCGGGACGAAGACCATGCCACCGCCGCGCTCTGCGACGTGGTCGATGGCCGCCTGGATGGCGGGACTGTCATCGGTCTCCCCGTCCCCGGCCGGGTTGCGCTCGAAGATGCCCTCCCGCACCAGATCGTGTCGGACATTCACCAGCAGGGGCATGGCGGCACAGCTTCCGCACGCCACCATCGCCAGCAACGCCAGCATGGGCCTGTGCATGAGTTCCTCCTGTCAGGCTGGTCTGGGCGTGGCGAGACGGTTTCACCCGCGACGCACCGGCCACCTGCCGTTCGCCGTCAGGAACGACATGGGCCGGGGTGGAACCTGCGACGGTGCTCATGCGCTCACACCATCGCATCGCTTGCTTCGCTGCGCGACGGCCCCTCCATCTGACTTGCCGCGAAGTTAGCTTGCAGCCTTTGGCTCCGAACACATTGTGGCTAATGCATAGGCTAAGGCCCCGGCCTGTGCATCCACAGCACGATGTCCTGCTCGAAGCCGGGGACAGAGAGGGTCAGCTCCCCGTTGCGCGCTCTGACCGGGATCGCTTCCCCCAATCGCCCCGTCTTGGGGTCGTACCATCGCGCGATGTACCCGCCGCCCGGAACCGTCATCCTCAGCGCCCTCACCGGCCCACCCAGCAGGTAGACCACGTAGCATCGCCCGGCGGCGGCCAGCGCCATAGCATGCATCTGCGGACCCGGCTTCGCGACACACTCGTCGGCGGGCCGCATCTGCCAGAAGGGCACGCGATCGATGAAGGAGCGGAGGTGCCGGCCACCCTCCAGGATCTCCCGGGGCGGCGGCTGAGCGGGATCGCCCTCGTCCATGGTCCGGCCGGTTCCCCTGAAGTGCGCGAAGTCGGAGAAGTTGCAGTGGCCGGCGGCTGTGAAATCGCCCCACATCATCTTGCGGACGAAGTTCGGGTCATCGGTGCTCTGGTTGGCGTAGAGAAAGAACTCGTTGTGGATGATGGGCTTGCCCGTTCGGAACTTCAGGAGGACGTCGTGATGGGTCTTGACGTGGGCATCCGTGGCGTAGAGGCCGCCTCCCCGTCCCCATCCTCGGTGCTTGATGACAATGTCGTTGGGGCCCGCGACTGGATCGTAGGCCGTCATCTGCTCTCCCGCCGACACAAGGTGGGACGGATGCTCCGGGTGGTTGTGGATGAAGTCCACGAAGTGCGTGACCCACTTGTGCCCGCCGGTCTCGTTAGCGATCTCATATATGACGTTTCCGAACTCGGCGGTCTCTGCCAGGACCCTGGACACGTAGGCCTCCTGGATCGCCAGCAGTGGCTCGTTCTGCAGGGCCCGGTCGGATTCGGGCTGGCGTGGCTGCAGCCCCAGCTCATTGACATTGTTGCGGTCGCTGTACAGACAGCCAGGCCAGGTCCCCCGGTCGGTGCGGGCGAAGAGAGTCAGCTCTACGTAGATACCCAGCTCGCGGGCGCAGGCAAGGAATGGTCTGATGCGCTGGCCGAAGTACTCCCCATTGAAGCGCGTCAAATTAAACTTGGGCTTGCCGTCGCGAGCCGTCCCTGGCCCCGGCCGAGCGAAGACCCATAGCGGGCTTGAGAACTGCGCTGGATACTCCCGGGGAGTGTCCACGGAGTTCCACGCGGTGACATACTGCCTTACGTAGTTGAAACCGTGCGCGTGAAGCGTCTCCAGGTATTCCCGCCAGTCGAAGCCTTTGTCATTCTCCCACAGGAAGAGAGCCTGGTCGTCAGAGGCCCCGAGGAGATAGACGTGCCTGTCCCCATCTCGGAAGAAGTAGGGATGCTCGGGGTCGATCTCCAGCTCCGCTGCCGCCAAGGTGGCAGTGAGACACGACACTACGGCCGCCGCCGTCACGAGCATCCCAAGCCCCCAACGGGGGCCACCGCGTACATCTCCTAGGAGCCGCCCCCACGCCCCGGCGACCATGTCAGTCACGCTCCGATAGTGCCATGTACGCGCCCTGTGCTGGCCATCACCTCCTGACTTCCATTCGACGCCGGTCCGCTCCTTCCCCACGCTCGTACCGGACTCTCCTCCCGCGCCGGCGCGCAGGGAGTTGGCACTCCCTCAGCGAACTCCGAGACGTGAGCACGGACGCTCGGGGAGGCACTGAGATGCGTCTTCGCGACATCGGGGAGTTCGGGTTCATCGACCGCATCGCCAGCATGGCCAGCGGCGATCCCAGGACCGTGGTGGGCATCGGCGACGACGCGGCGCTGCTGGACCTGGGAGGGCCGGAGCTGGTGGCGGTGACCACCGACGCCATGCTGGAGGATCGGCACTTCCGGCTCGAGTGGCTCTCGGCGGAGCGGGTCGGCTGGCGCGCGGCCTCCGGGGCGCTTAGCGACCTGGCGGCGATGGGCGCGGCCCCGGCCTCGGTGTTCTGCACCGTCGGCCTGCCGCCCGAGTGGCCGGTCGAGCGCGCCGAGGCGCTGCTGCGGGGAATCGCCGATGCCGCAGAGAGCGCCGGAGGCGCCCTGACCGGAGGGGATGTGATCGCCTCCGAGCGCCTGCTGGTGGACATCATGGCGCTGGGCCTGGTCCCTCCCGGCCAGCAGCTCACCCGCGACGGCGCACGGCCCGGCCAGGTGCTGGCAGTCACGGGGGCCTTGGGCGGGCCGGCAGCGGCCATCGCGGCCCTTCAGGCGCTGGGAGCTGACGCCCTCGAGTGCGAGGAGCTGGCCGAGATCCGGCGGCGCTTCGCGCATCCGGAGCCACGCATCGCGGCCGGCCGAGCCATCGCCGCCTCGGGGCTGGCCGCCGCAGCGATCGACATCAGCGACGGGCTGGTGCAGGACGCCGGGCACATCGCCCGGCGCAGCGGAGTGCGCGCCGTCATCGAGGCCGAGCGCGTCCCGGCAGTCACGGGGTGCGTGGCGCTTGCCAGGGAGCTGGGGTGCGACGCGCGGCGCTGGGCGCTGGCGGGCGGGGAGGACTTCGAGCTGCTGATGGCGCTCGGCGCCGGAGCCGTCGAGGCCCTGCGCAAGCTCCCCGCGGTCGTGGAGGTGGGGCTGAGCGTGGTGGGCCGCGTGGAGGAGGGCGAGGGCGTGGCAGCCCTCGACGAGTGCGGCGAGAGCATCGACCTTCCGCGCGGCGGCTGGGATCACTTCGCGTAAGGGGCCGGGGCCTCCCTCCACGACGGTCGCCGGATGCTCCGCCGCGGCTCCGGCGCCGCAAAGCCTCTTGGGCCACTGGGACCGCCACGGGCTGCCGCCGGCGGCGCTGAAGCACGGCCCGTTAGCCGTGACACCAGGATTACGGGTGGCGGCTGCCGGCTACAGCTCCAGCAGTGATTTCGCCAGCTCCTCGTCGCACACCAGGACGTTGGCAGCGCCACGGCTGATTGCTGCGTCCACCGCGGCGGTCTTGCGACTGAAGCTGGCCAGCAGCACAGTCCCGAGCCCCCTGCCGGTCTGCCGGGCGCGTATCGTACACTGCTGGTAGTCGGAGATGGTGGGCGCCACAACCCAGCGATTGACCCGGCGAAGCGCCTCGCGACGCGCGGGCTCCTCCGCCGCTTCACAGAAGTAATGCGCCGAGAGCTCCCCCACCGCCCTCGCCTCCCGTGCCTGCTCGGCCAACTGCTCGGCGATAGCGCCGATGCGGACAGCGCGCGAGTCACGGACAGTGCTCAATCCAGTGATGAGGGTGTCGGCTCGATGCAGCAGGGGGCCGTGAGCAGGGTCGTGTGCCGGCATATCGGTACCGTGGAGCTGGGCCAGCGCCCATTCCTCGCCGAAGACCGCCTGCACCGAGACGTCCGAGGCGATGTAGCGCCACACCTGCTCCAGGTACGTCCCGTGGTCTCTGTTGTCCACCGGAAAGGGGATGACACAGGGCTGGGTCAGCTCGATCGCCGGTGGGATGGGGGACTCGGTGTCGCGCTGGGCATGTGCGCCCGGCTCCAGCCCGTAGCGGCTGAGGTTCTCGACGCACCGCTCGGCGTTCGAGTTGGCGGAGGTGTCCGCGATGTAGTGCTCCCGATCCTCGTCGATCAGGCCTATGCTGCCCACCAGCGGGAAGAAGCGCAGGTCCCGGGCCCGCTCCATCGATAGGCGCGCAAACAGCTCGCCGGGGAGGGAGTGACTGAGGCGCCAGCAGTGAAAGCCCCAGTTGATGCCGCAGATTCGGACGGGGCTTTCCTCCTGCAGCAGCCCCCGCATCAGGCGTCGCGCGCCAACACGCGCCACCCGCCGCACGACCTGTATGTTCCTGCGCTCGCCCTGCTCGGTCTCGGTCAGGCTGGCCGTGGGTGCCACCAACACCTCCCGCGGCGCGGTATCGCTTCCATAGCGCTGGTCGAGCCGTGTCTTCACCTGCCGCCCCAGATCGGTGCGCTCGACCCGCTGCCACAGAAGCTCCGCGCCCTCCCCGACCGGCAGCGCCACCCGCGGCCGGGTATCCAGCAGACCATGATCCTTCTCGGCGGACTTGAGCAGCCGGTAGACCGTGGCCCGTGAGACGTCCATCCGCGCTGCTATCTCATCAACTGGCAGCCCCAGCGCAGCCAGCCACGCCGCATGATACTCCTCTGCCAGCTCCTCCGCCTGGCGCGTGTCCAACTCTGGCCCGTAGCCCAAGAAGTGGGCCTGCTCGTCCCGTGTAGCTGGCCCGACGTTGTTCCGCTGTTCTTCCCCGATGTCGTGGTGCTGTTCAGCCATGCTTGTGCCTCCAGCCCCCCAGCCGTCGTGTGCCGCGGTTCGTCCTCGCCATTGCTCGAGGTTGCCGGCCGTATTGTAGCCGGACAGCACCTGCCCGTCAACATCGTCTCGCTGACTTCTGCAGCATAGTGACTGAGATTACGACGCTCTATAATGTGCGATTTGGCAAGAGCCCTTGACACAGACTGTCGCCCCGCTATAATGCAACCGTCCATCGGTCATGGATGCTACCGCCGGGAGGGGGCTGGACGAGATGAGCGTTGCCCTCCAGGTCCTGCATCGCAGTTCGACCGTCGCGGAGGCTCTGCTGGACCGCGAGCCGCTGTGGCTGGGCCCCCATGGCCCGGCTTCGGCACGGGACGGTCTACTGCTCGTCCTCCCCCCTCGCGGCTCAAGGGTCTGGGCGATCCTGGCCCCGTCGGCCAGCGCCAGGGCGCGATGCCGCGGCCGCCCCGTGCTCGGGGGGCTGGTTGACCTCGCTGCAGCGCCGCTGTCCATTGATGGAACCACCTTCGTCGCTCGCCTCCTTTCCCACGGCCCGCGTCCCGCCCCTGCGCCCGATGCCTGCACGTGTCCGGTCTGCCACCAGCCCATCCCCAGCGGCGACACCTGCCTGATCTGCGGCTGCGGGATGCTCACCGATAGCGCCTTCTGCGCGCGCGGAGGTGCGGACGCGCGCCGCTGCTTCGCGTGCGGGGCCGGGTTCGAGGACGGGGGCGATCCCGCGTGACCGTGCGCGTCATCTCACGCCAATCCGTCACCCCCACCCTCGACCAGGCCGTCGCAATCCACGCCTGCATGGTCGGCGCGGGACTGTCCGGTGGCTTCGTGGCCGCGCTGGCCCCGCGGTCGCGCCTGGATGTCATCGACCCCGACGTGGCCGAGCCGGGTCAGGACATCATTCCTCCTCTGTCTGAGCCCGGCCTGCATAAGGCCGAGTCGGTCCATCGCTACCGCGCAGAGCGTTTCCCGTGGCTGGACGCCGAGCTGGCGATCGTTGCGGAGGCCGAGGCGGTCGGCGACGGATACTGGCGCCGGCTTGCGTCGGAGGGCGGCGTGCTGCTGGCCTGCACCGATTCGATCGCAACGCAGAGCTACCTGGCGGCCGTCGCGGCGCGCCACGGGCTCCCGTTCGTGGCGACGGGCCTGGGCCCGGCGGCAGCCGAGGTGTTCGTGTCGCCCCCGGGCGATGCCGCCGCCTGTTATGCGTGTCTCGGCCGCGATCCGGAGCAGCCGCGTACCGGCTGCTTCCTCCGCGGCCTGGAGGCGACCGTCGCCAACCGTGCCCAGCCGCCGCCCACTAACTCGCAGCCGCACATCGCGGCCCTGGCGGCGGCCGTCGCCCTGGCGAGCGCCGGGGAGCTGGCGGCCCGAGAGCCGGCGGCGGCGGAGCTGGTCCACCTCGATCCCGCGGGCGAGACGGAGCGGTCGCGGGTGGAGCGGCGCGCGGACTGCCCGGTATGCTCGGCCGATCCGCCGCCCCAGCCCGACGAGTCCGTTCGCCTGCCGCTGTCGTCGGAGGACAGCTTCGGCGAGATACAGGCGGCGCTCAACACGAGCACCGACGCGGAGGTCATCCTGCCCCGGCCGGCGGCGCGGGTGCTGTTCTGCAGCGCCTGCGAGGCGATCACGGAGGTGCCGCATATGCTCCTGGGGCGCTGGATGTCGTGTGCGGCATGCGGCAGTGACGACATCGTCGCCGGTGAGATTGTGTCTGCGGGCGGGCCGGTCGCGCTGGCGCCCGTCCGGGACCTGTCGCCGCGGGCGCTCGGCTGGCCCTGGTGGCCGGTGCTGGAGCTGGTGGACGGCGGCAGGCGCCTGTCGGTTGAGCTGTGCGGCGATGCGGCCGAGGAGGGCCTCGTTCACGTGGCGCCGCTGACCGTGGGAGGTGAGCCCCGTGCGCTCTGACGCGGAGTGTCGCCGCGCGTATCTCGACCGCCAGGCGGCCTCGCTCGAGCAGCTTCCGGCGGCGATGCTGCGCCGCGTCATGCGCGGCGCGGGCTCCGAGGACGCCAAGTTCATCCTGTCGCTGGCCGCGCGCTACCTGGGCATCGACGAGCCGCCGCCGGATGACGCGTTGGAGGCTGGGAGCCTGCTGGGTGGTCTGCGGGCGCGCTTCTGGCGGCCGGAATCGCCGGACGCGGTCAGTCCCGTCAACACTGTCATCAACGTGGGCGTGGAGCTGCTGGCCTCCCCGGACGGCACGCCGCGGCTGCTCATTCTGCCCGGACCATATCCGCCAGTGCTCCACCCGCACATCGTCCCGTGCTTGCCCGGCGGGGTGTGCCTGATGGATGATTTCCGGATCGATCAGACCGACCTGGCGGACATCGCGATGAGCCTGGTGCGGATGTTGCGCTTCGAGGAGGGCAGCTACAGCCTGTCCGACGCGGACGCCCTGGCCCTGGGGGTGGCGCGCTGGCTGCGCGAGGGCGCGCTGGACGGCTTCGACCTGCCGCTTGGTCCGCCCGCGGCGTGCGGCGTTCGGATTCTGACCTCAGGGGTGGAGGGAGGCGCTCAGCATGACTGAGCTTGTGGCCCATCTGTCTCGCGCCGGCGTGGCCGATGTCCGGGACTCCGGCGGCGGCATCGCGGCGGGGCGGCTGGCGCTGCGGCCTGCGCTGCTGGCCAGGTGCACGGCCGTGCGGGAGGGCGGCCGGCTGCGCGCCCAGCTCCATCTGCTGCCCGCGGAGCCCGTCCCCGAGGGCTGGGCGGCGACCGAGGCCTTCCTGCAGGCCGTGCAGGGGCAGGTCCGCGGGATCGAGTTCGCGGCCTGGGCGGCGCGCGAGGACGACGCCATCTGCCTGCAGGTGGGCGGCGACGCTGCCGACGCGTCTCAGCTCCTGGACCTGCTGACCTCGCTGGGCCGCGTGGTCCTGGAGGGGGCGTCGGCCCTGTGCTGTGATGCTGAGCTGGCGCGAGCCTACATCGATGTGCGTGGAGACCGGGCAGTCGAGGCCGCGACGGCGCGCCCGGGCTGGCCGAAGGGAGGTGAACCGGGATGAGCACACAGGAGCTGCTGAGGACGCCTGAGGTGGCGGAGGGCGAGATCGAGCTGACCGTACTCGACAGCTCGGGAGCGACCCTGCTGCGCGCAGCGGTGGATGGCGACAAGCCTACCGGCGAGCTGGCCAAGGAGCTGGCCGCCCTGGCCCTGGACTCACAGGATGGCAGCGCGCTCTACCACGACGGGCAGCGCCTCGACCCATCTCGCACCATCAGCCAGAACCTGCAGACGGGCGAGGCCACCGTCACCCTCAGGCAGGACTTGACGGGGAACTGAGCGCACTCCGGCCGGCCGCGATGCGCGGTCGGCCGGAGCAGCCGCAACAGAGGTGTCAGCGATGGTTCAGATCGAGTTCACCAGCCGCACGGATAGCGAGCAGCTCGCGGGCTTCCTGCCCAGCTACACGTTCACGCCCATCGTGGAGCGGCTCCTGCTGGTGGCGGCTCTCTCGGCGGATGGGTCCGGCGAGCTGCAGGCGCAGGTCAGGCCGGCGTCGGTGGCGGGCAGCGATCAGGCCATCGCCTTCGGCGCCTTCCTCGACGACGGGTCGCTGCTGGGCGTCATCGACCCGGACTGCGCGCTGGTCCGGGCGGCGATCAACGATGTGTGGGCGGAGGTCGTGGGGGTCCACGACCGCCCGGCCGACGACATCGCGGACTACCGCCTGGTCATCTGCGACGAGGCTGACCATGAGCCGAGCGGACCGAGCGGGATCCGGCTGCTGGGCGAGGAGCCCTCCCCGTGGCGGCACAGCATCCGGATCCCGCCGGTGGTCGAGATCGATCTCAATGCAGGGGTCTGCCTTGGACAGCCGGCGGAGCTGTTCGTTCGCGTCTTCGCCGCCACGGTGCTGGAGCGCGTGCTTGACTTCGTCGGCGCCGACGTTGACACCGAGCGCATGGGCGTGCTGCACGGTCAGCTCGCGCTCACGCCGGTGGGCACCAAGCACCTGCCCATCGTCATCTACGATGACTTCACCCCGCTCGTGGGCGAAAGCACGAGCGGCTCGGTGCACGTCTCCGCCGACGCCCAGGAGACGACGGCGCAATCGCCCACCGCCGCCATCATCCACAGCCATCCGGTCGCGGCGTTGCCGGAGGAGCAGCATGACGATGCCGAGTCCGGGCCGGTGCGCGGTCCCGCGGATCTCTCGCCGGTGGACCTCCGGCAGCTTCGCCAGGGCCTGCCGCACGCCCATCAGGCGTCGTGGGTGGCCTCGCTGCCGGCGACGCGCGACGAGCGAGTCCTCCTCACCGCCTTCGGCTACAGCCGGCCGGGCGTGGTGTCCGCCGAGGGCGGCTTCTGGGTGGTGGGCGACGAGCACCTTCCGCCCGTCCGGGAAGCCGCCACCAGTGCCGATCCCGTCCCCAAGGAGAGTGTGACATCGTGAGTGAGCGGATGTCCGCCAACGAAGCGATCGAGCGCTTCGTGACCGCCGATGCCGAAGACGTGGAGCAGGCCTGGCAGGCGCTGGTGGCGGTGTGCGAGTGGCCTCGCGACGCGCGCCTGCTGGCCGACCAGGCACGCGCGGCTCGCCAGGCGCTGATAGAGGAGGTCGAGGAGCGCCAGGCGCTCATTGAGGCCCTGGAGCAGGGCCCCAACCGGCTGCTGCCGGTGATGATGGGTCTCGGCGGCGGCTTCTTCGTGATCTCTCGGGGCCGGGGGGAGTTCGAGCGGGTATCGGTCATCCCGCCGAGCGATGGGGAGGACCCCGTGCTCACGCCTGAAGAGCTCGAGGCCCGGGGCCCGGCCCTGGCCTCGCTCGACCCCTCGGGCGCGCTCATCATCGAGGTCTACTGGCCGGACGAGCGCCTGGATCTGTTCCGCCTGATACTCGGCGCCGAGGAGGGGCGCGTCGCCTCCGTGGGCGCCGGGCCGAAGGACGCCGGAGAGCCAGTCACGTCGGATCAGCCCAGTCTCAGCTAAGGAGTGGCGACGATGCCTGCAATCCTGAAGGCGAACTGGTCGGACTCCCCGGTGCAGCGTCTGCGAGATGTATACGTGAGCCACGAGGTCGCGGAGCGGGCGCGCGAGGGGATGACAATCTACGGGTCATCGATCCATCCGGTGGGTGTGCTGGTGTGCAGCGCGATCCCCGAGACGGGCCGCCCGGGATACCAGATCCCATCCATCCCGCACGACGTGGTGCTGTCTGAGGATCTGCGCACGGACCTGGAGACGACGGTGATCGAGCCGACGCTTGAGCCAGAGGAGGGCGGCTGCCTCGTGGTGGCCACCGGGCCCACGGGCGTGGGCAAGACCACCGCGATGAAGTGGGCCGTAAACCAGATCGACCAGCGCTGCGACGGCAGGCTGGCCTACTTCGACCTGCCGCCGGGGCACTTCCGCGACTCGCTTTACGGCCGCTCCGAGGCGATCGTCCGGGAAGTGTTCGCCACGGCCCGGGAGCTGGCTCTGGAGCATGGCTACCGCGTCTTCATCGCCTGCGAGGATGCCGAGGCGTCGCTGATGCAGAGCCGCCGCTGGTCGCAGCGCGCGGTCAGCGGCTGCGGCGACACCGCTGCGGCCACCACCTCGGAGCTGCTCCGGGGCCTGAAGCTGCTCGCCGACGACGGGGACATCGCCGCCACCTTCTTCACCAGCTCGAACTACACCGCGAACATGTTCGACCCGGCCCTGATGAATGAGAGCAGGCTGCGCGACTACATCACGTTCGCGCCGCTGGAGCTGTCGATGGTGGAGCAGGTGGTCGTCGCCCACACCGCGCGGTGGGACGCCGCCGACGGCGTCGGCGAGTGGCTGCGGGACGCGCTGACGGCCGACCCGGTGCTGGCCCGCGGCCGGCAGGGCCATGCGTCGGTGGAGGTGCGCGTGGCTGACTGCCTGACGCCGGCCATGATCGAGGGCGTGCTCGCGCGCGCCCGGCGGCTGGCTCACCGCGACACCATCACGGTGCGCCACGTAGCCCGGGCCTACGTGCGGCAGTTCACGCAGCTCTCGGAGCGCATTGCCAGCCAGTCGCACGCGGACATCGGCATGATCGTACCCAAGTTCGACGCCGCCGGCGACGTCCACCTGCAGGCGGTGTTCGCTGAGGAGACCCAGGTGAGCGATGACGCGGAGCTGATGGACGTCATCGTTCCCGCCTAAGCAGCTATGCATTACTCACATCCTGCAGGAGGCCTGCGATGGAGTTGAGCAAGGGCTCAGCAGTGTGGTGTCGTCGTGCGGCTTACCTTTCCCCACCTCGTGGCGACTGGCGATGCGCTGTCTGCTGTCCGGAGGGGCCGTCTGAGGCTCCAGCATCG
>JAYENL010000055.1:0-13412 GCA_034722055.1 Armatimonadota bacterium | reverse complement strand
TCACGCACATTCCCGGCGGCCGCCGCCGTTCGGCGGAGACGACGCGCAGGCCGCCGACCTCGATCTGACCGTCCCCGCTGGGCGCTGCCGGCAGCACGTTCTCGACGCCGAGGAACTCCGCCACGAAGCGGCAGCGCGGGTGCCAGAACACGTCATGCACCGGGCCCTCCTGCACCACCGCGCCGTCACGCATGACGGTGACGCGATCGGCGAGGCTGGCGGCCTCCGTGTAGTCGTGGGTGATGTGCAGGACGCTCACGTCCAACGCGTCACTGATCTCCGCCAGCGCCTGCGCCACCTCCCGGCTGGACTGGTAGTCGAGTGATCCCAGCGGCTCATCCAGCAGCAACGCCTGCGGCTGGATCGCCAGCGCCCGCGCCAGGCACACCTTCTTCGCCTCACCGCCGCTGAGCGAGGTGGGGTCGGGGCGGTCGGCGATCGCCTGTAGCCCTAGCAGGCGCACAACATCATCGATGCGCTGGCGCGCCGCACCGCCTGAGATCCGATGGTAGCGCAGCCCGTAGGAGATGTTCTCCTGGACGGACAGGTGCGGGAAGATCGCCCCCTCCTGCGGCAGGTAGCCCAGGCGTCGGCGCTCGGGCGGCTGGCGGGTCATCTCGCGGCCGCCAAGATAGACCCGGCCGGAGTGGCCGGGATGCAGCCCCGCGATGCACTGCAGCAGCAGACTCTTGCCGGCCCCGCAGGGGCCGACGATGGCCCGGTACTCGCCCGCCTGCAGCTCCAGCGAGATGTCGCGCAGCTCGAAGTCGCCCCACCGGCCCGAGAGTCTCTCGACGCGGATCACATCACGCCACCTGCCGTTCGCGCACCAGGCCGCGGCTCCACGTCGCCCGCATCCACCGGAGGACGATGAATGCCCACAGGCAGACGATCAGCAGCACGATGGCCGCCGGCCTCGCCTCGTCCAGGCCGTACTGCGTGAAGACGTCGAAGCTGTAGACCGGTACGGTCATCGGCCGGTAGGCCATGACCATGAGGGCGCCGGTCTCGGAGATGGCGCGGGCCCAGGTGAGGATGGCGCCGCTGAACACCGCGCCCGACGCCAGCGGCAGCGCCACACGCCAGAATGTGCTCAGAGGGGAGGCGCCAAGGGAGCGACTGACGTTCTCCAGCTCCGGGCCCATCTCCTCGAAGGCGTTCATCGCGCTGCGGATCAGGAAGGGACAGCTTACGAAGATCTGGCAGGCGATGATGCCCAGGTAGCTGCCCGAGACCTCCAGGCCGAGGTACTGCTGAAGGAGCCGTCCCGCCGGGGCCTTCGGCCCCAGCAGCACCAGGATGGCTATGCCGGCTACCGACTGCGGGATGAGGATGGGCAGATCGATGAGGCTGTTGATGACATCCCGGCCCCGGAAGTCCAGTCGCGCCATTCCGTAGGCCAGCGGCACGCCGAAGACCAGGATCACGAGGGTAGCGATGGTGGATGTCAGGAAGCTGTTGCCCAGCGCGGCCAGGAACTCCGGCTGCCGGGTGCTCACCCACAGCGTCTGCGGGGAGCTCTGCACGGCCAGATACAGCAGGGGCAGCAGAACCGCGGCGATCAGCACGAACCCGAAGGCGAACATCGCCACCGAGAAGTGATGGTGGCGCTGGGGCAGCACCTGCATGACCACGGCGTACAGAGCGCCCAGCAGGATCAGCGTCTGGAACCAGTAGGCGGGGACGAACACGACCGCCAAGACCAGGATCAGCAGGTATCCCAGCGCCTTCGGCACGCGGAACAGGGCTGAGTAGAGCAGCCCGAAGATGGCGAACAGCAGCAGCGACTCCGCCGCCAGCACGATCACAGCGAAGAGGGCGGCATATCCGCCGACATACCATGCTATCCGCCGGCCTGACATCGCCGTCGCGTAGATGAAGCCCAGGGCAAGGGCAAATATGTTGACGCACCACAGCACCACCAGCGTCCCCGCATCCGGGTAGAGGGTCCATGCCGCGGCATGCGCTGCTGTCAGGAGGCCGAGCCCCACGAGGAAGGGCCCACTGGTGAAGGCACGCCCCGGCATCGGCTACAGATCCGCCTCCTCGACCAGACCCACCAGCTCCTCGGGAAGCAAGCGCGGGTCGGGCGTGAGAGCCGGCGCTATGGGCTCCTGGAAGTTATCCTGCATGATCTGCTGGCCCCGCTCCGACAGCAGCAGGCTGAGGAACCTGACGGCCGCAGTGGGGTTCTCGGCGTCCCCCGGGATCGTGATGCCGTAGACAATGGGGGCGCCGGTTCGGGTCATGGTCTCGCCGCGCGTGCCGCCGCTGAGCTCAACGCTGACCTGCGAGTAGAGGTCGGCGTGCTTCTCGCTGCTCAGGTCGATCTGCGGGGGCAGCTTCAGGAACTGCAGGTTGTGCTGAAGCGCCACGGATTGATACTGGAAGATGTAGTCCAGCCCCAGAGACTGCACCAGCGGGATGAGCTCATTGCAGTGGGGACGGATATTACTCTCCGGGGCGCCGGCCTTCAGCTCCTCGAACAGATCCCGGTCCCCGAGCTGGTCGGCGTAGTGCATGTCCGCCAGCTTCCACATCAGCAGCGTCCGGTATCCGACGGGGGCCTGATCGGGCTCCGCGTAGCCGTACTCCACATCGTCGCGCAGCAGGATGTCGTACCAGTTGTCGGCGTTGATCTCAGTCTGGTACTTGCTGTGATCGCTGTAGGCGATGACCACGCGGTTGCGGGCAAAGGCGATGTACCACTCCGCCTGCTCCGGCACGAGCATGTCCCGCAGCAGCAGGTAGTCGGCCGACGCAACGATGTCGGCCGAGCGCTCCAGCTCCGTTACCTTGCGACACGCCACGCGGCTGCTGGAAGACTCCCGGACGACGTCGAGCCCCTCCACCTCCTCCTCCAGCGTCCGCTCCAGCGCCTCAAAGGGTCGTGCAAGGCTGGCTGCGTGAAAGATGACAAGTTCGCCCCCGATGCCTTCGGCGGTGTCCCCCGGCTCGGCGGGCACTTGTGGTGGCGCAGCAGGCGCTGCTGGCTGATCAGTCGGCCTCCGGCCGCAGCCGGCAAGCAGCATGGCCGCGAGCAGGATGCTCAGACACGCGATGAGTGCGGACGGCCGGGCTGGCGCCCGGAGCTGGTCCCTTTGCATCATGGTCCCCTCCCTGTCATCTGGGCGAGCTGTCCACGAGCATGGACGGACGTGGGTGTACGTAGTTAACGCGTTACTGACGTCGCGGAGTTCCGAGCCGATGGCAATCCCCAACTGCTTCACTCCGCGAGGCACGCCACTCCGACCCGGCTTCCATCGCTGCCCAGTGAGGTGCGGGAGGTTCTCGACCCACGACTACTTGCAGAAGAGACCGTAAGGCTCTTTGCATGGCAGTTTCAGGAGCGTGAGCTGCCCTTGCTTGTGGCTCTGCACGGTGCCACCGAGCTTGTGCGGGATGGCCGGTACACACGCGGTCAGGGAAACAGTCTTCACCGCTTCATCGAGCGGCTGAGGGACTGCTCGGATAGTGGGGTGCAACCGAGCCCAGCGTGCCGGACACGAGGATGCATCCGCAGCACCTGGAGGTGAGGCCGTATGGGGGAAGGGACCCGTAGAGCCGGGACGAGGCTCAGGACGCGCAGAGACCATCTCTCTGTGGTCCGCATTATGTGGTCAAAGCCGCCACGGCGCCGCCGCGCTCGTCCCGGTCCCTACCTCTCGACGCGGATGATGCGGCGGACGTCGGCCGGCACGTCCATCGGAAGCGTAATCGTCAGCCATCCGTCACCGGTGCGGCCGGGCAGGTCACGCCAGTTCTCGCCGTTCGTTGACATCTGCGCCGCCCTGGCGCGGAGTGAGAGACTGAGGTCGGTGTCTGTGCGCAGCTCCAAGTGATCCCGGCGGAGGCGGCGGACCGACGTTGATGTGCGCTGCCATACCGTGTCGCCAACGCCGTACTCCCACAGCCTGAGGACGCCCTCCGGTGCGAAGGCTTCTGCGCTCACCGGGGCGCCACTGAGCCTGAACCGCCCCTCACCGAGGCTCTCTGCCCGCCAGAAGCGTGTCATCGCATCGTTCGAGGCCACCCAGCCCGCCCTGTTGCCGCGAGCGTGTTGCATCAGCGGCGTCAGCGCGCACTCCACGGTGCCATCAGGATGGATGCGCCGGATCTCTGAGCGGTAGTAGTCGGCGCCTCGCTGGAGCCGGAGCACCGAGCCGCGCTCGCCACGCTCACATGCCGTAGTTGTGTAGGTCGTCCGATGGTCGCTGTCCGGGAGGCCCATCTCCAGGATCTTCGGACTCTTCCAGGTCGGCCAGGTGCCATCGAGCCGGATCGTCCGGTCCAGGTAGTCCACGCCCACCACCTGCGCGGTGCGCTCAGCCGCCTCCGCCTCAATCCGTATGTGGGGGCCGGACAGCAGCGTGCCGCCCACGAGCGCGGCCTGGCGAAGACCGTCACTGTCGGTCGAGTAGTAGGCGAACTCGCCAAGCACCTCCAGGCCGGAGTCGGCGATGCTGACGGGGCTGTCCGCCCGGCCGTCGGCGAAGAGCAGATCGGTGTGACCATTGGCGGTGGTGACCTCCAGCGCGACGGCTGCGCGCGGCCCCTCGCGCTCGTCACCGACCGAGAGCGGGCGCACGCGGGTGATGAACGGCTCGCCAGCATACGGCTCGATGACGGCGGCGAAGACGCTGTGCAGGGCCTCGTTCTCCCGGCGGCTGCGCTGGACCATGGCGTTGGTGAAGTCGTAGTCCCAGCGCGTGCAGACCGCCTGCGCGCGCATCGCGCGGGCACCGTCCGCGCCGAACAGGTGCAGGCGAGTGAACTTCCTCGAACCATCGGAGTCGTAGCTTCCGCCCATCATCTCCCTCTCGCCTGCACCAGGCCCGGGCACCTCCACGGCCATCCTCCACGTCGCCTGGAAGCCACCCTGCACCTCACCCACGCGGCTGCGCTCAGGTCGGCCCGTGAAGACACGCAGGTATTCGGCTTCATGGCTTCCCTCTACGGGTTCGGCGGCGTTCTGAGCGTTCCATGTGAACTGATCGTGCAGCGGCCCATGGAAGCAGTAGGTGTGCTGAGCGCCACCGGCGACGCGGAAGACGTCGAAGACGTAGGAGCTGGGGGTGGTCACGCCGGGCTCCAGGTCCGCGAATGGGGCCTGTTGCTCCGGTGGCAGCTTCTGTGGGTCCGGCACCTCATCAACGTCGATCAGCGCCACCTGACGCCGGAAGAGCGTCGCTCCCGGCGGGGGCGATCCGGACGCCGCCAGGTAGCGGGCGCCGGGGTGGTCCGCCATGGTGGTGATCCAGGAGTGACCGGAGTGGCTGTGACCATCGACCTCAACGGTATTGTGCACTCGCGTGGTCCGGTCGCCGGGGGAGGAGTAGCCCGGTCGCTGCCCGCCGTCGATGGTCATGGGCAGACCGTGAGCCACCACCTGCAGGTCCAAGGTGTCGGCGTGATGGTGTCCCATGCCGAAGCCCACACGGACGTAGGCCGCGCGCCGCAAGCGGGGATCGTCATGCTGCACGCCCGTCTCCAACACCCCCGCCCACATCGGCAGCACGCGCGAGCGGTTCTCCAGCCAGGGCGCCCGGGGACACTTCGAGGCGGCCGCTTCGACCTCCGCCCACTGCCCGTCGGTCATCTCGCCGCGGCCCACGTAGTGCTTGAGGATGAAGGCGAACCTGGGGTCCTTCGTCCACCTCCAAGCCGGTTGCGCGAAGCTGAGATCGCGCAGCGTATGGCCGGGGGCCTTGTCCGGGCCGCACACATCGCCGATCCGCAGGAAGTCGCGACCGCCCACCACATTCTCCAGGCGCCAGTAGGCGTGTGCCACGGGCTTGGGGTAGCGCCGCGGATCAGAGAGGTCGAAGCGTGGATTCCCTCCGGCCGCCTGGTAGAGATCGAGCGCCGCGGCGATGCGCAGGGCGCCCTCTCCCTGTGCGTAGTAGGTGGACCCGACGATCTCGGTGCCCTCGCGCGTGGTGCCGCTGATCATCGCGTCCTGGATGCCCGCGACCGGCAGCGGGTAGATGAAGGTGCGCGAGAACAGCCACTGCATCCAGGGATCGGTTACGGACGTATCTCCCACCACCGCCGCCAGGTTCGCGATGTCCATGGGGTCGGTGTGATAGTGGTAGCGCAGGATGCGCTTCGCAGTCGTCTGGACCAGGTAGACGTCGATCAGCCTGATGACGTCCTCCGGGCTGGTGACCCACGGGACGAAGCGCTGCACGGACTCGGCCAGCAGCTCATTGCCCTCAATGAACTCGAAGAGGCGATCGTACTGGAACATGATGGGCTTCACGTACTGGGCGTAGTGGGGCAGGAAGAAGGCCACGGTCTCGCGGCGCCGACAGCTATAGTCGCGCCCGAAGGGCCCGGACTCATGGACGGTGCTCGACAGGTACTCGGCGATGTCAAGCGTGGGGAAGGCGTACGCAAAGCGCACCAGCGCCAGAGCGGCATCGTGCGCGTCATCGTAGGAGCCACTCTGGTCGCAGCGCTCCAGGGCCCGCCCGATGGCCCTGTAGCCATCCACGTGAAGCTGATGCACTCGATGGCCTATCGGCGTCCACACGCGCCCGGTGCTCTCGTCCTCGGGGTCCGGGAAGTAGAGGCCCGTACCGTCGTCGGCGAAGGGATAGGGCTCGGGAAGGGGTCGGTTGTGCCGCAGGTCATCGATGGTGTAGATCAGGCCCAGCTTCGGGTTCGCCAGGAAGACGTCGGCGGGCGACACTCCGTTTGGCAGCGTCATCCCCTCTGTCCCACCGCCCCATGGGACCCAGGCTCCGTATCTCTCCTCGATCTCCTCCGCAGTCAGCGCGCCTGCGCCCGCCTCTACTCCCTCGATCGCTCCGTAGCCGCCATGCCCTGGCCCGATGGTGCTGCCCTGAGCGTTGACGGGGGGAAAGGTCCGCCACATGTCGGCATCCCGCTGAAGCCGCTCCTGCCGCGTGCCTTCGGGCTCGCCGTCAACGGAGATCGGTGGGCGGCAGGTGGCGCGCGTCTTCAGGGGGCGGCGAATTGTCCCCGCCAGCACGTCGTCGAGGCTGACGCTATGCACGAGGAGGTCCACCTTCGACCCCGAAGCTACCTGCAGCTCAGCGGAGTACTCACGCTCGGCGGGTGCATGGAAGTAGAACTCGGCAACGCTGTAGAACTGGTCGCAGTAGCCCAGACGCAGACGGTGTTCCGATGGCCGCTCCTCAACGCCATCGTTCACGTTCATCGTCATATACAGCGGCTGCCGGAAGGGGCGCAGGTCCGCCGTCTCGACTGCACCGATGACGCGAACCACGTAGAGCCCCACCGGCAGCCGGCCCAGCTCCAGCCTCAACACCGGCTCCCCCACGCTCATGCGCACCACGGGAACGGGAGCCGCAAACCGCCCGGTGGGACGGGGCGCGGCGTGTCGAGGAACCCAGTACACCGGCTCGGAGTACTGCTCCGCGTGCTCCGCCCCCGCGCCGGGCAGGTCAGGGGCGACGAACAACATGAGCTGGCTCTGGCGGTCGAAGAAGCTGCGAATGGGCATGTACTTGAACATGTAGGCTCGGTAATGTTCCACGGAGCCGGGGTAGAGCTGCAGCTCCGGCGCCTGGCCCTGTGGGCCCCACTCGCGGTACTGATGCCCCATGTCCTCGGCCGCCTCGCCCCGAGCCATCAGCTCCGGGATACAGCCCGGGAAGCCCGGCTTTTCGCCATGCTGCGTCGGGAAGGGCGGCAGCTCGACGCCCGCGAGCGGTCCGCCGACGAGGTGCTCTCCGTCGGCTGCGAGCGCCGCGGCCGCAGAAACCGCGAGCAGTCCCAGCGTCAAGAAGGCGACCGCAAGAGCCTCATGTAGCTTCATCGCTCCATCTCTCCCGAGGAGCGGCCTCGCCCGGAGGGCCTTCGGGGCGCTGAGCGTCGCCCATAGGTCCAGCCCCAAGTCCGCGCCACCGTTGGCGCAAGCCCCGGGCTTTACCTCACACCCGAATGTCTGCAGAAGCCCATCCCCTGGCCCTTCACCAATCGCTGCTGGTCATCCCTACCGAGTCCAGCGCCGCGGACAGAAGAGGCGCCGCGGCCACTGTGAATGCGCATTGGAACCACTCTCGTCCGCGATGAGTCAATTGCGGCCGGTACTTCCGGGAAGGCCGCTGTGGCCCCTGCTGCCCGCCCGAACAACCGACCACCGGCAGCCTCGTCGGCAATCCACGGTACACGCTTGCTTCGTGCTTCCCAAGGCCTACAGCCGTGTGGCACCAGAGTCGGGAGGAGCATTCGCACGCTGCGGGATGTACTCAGCGAAAGAGGGCCGCCGACGTCCGCCAGGCGGGGGGAGACCTCGCGGACCATCAGCGGCCCAATGCTGCATCTTCGCTGACGATATGCGTCCGTCTTTGTTCGACCCAGCGAAGAAGCATTTCCACTGCCGCTGCCTGACGGCTCCACCCTGGCAATCTGCCTCGACGAGCGGGTCTTCGTGATCAGCGCCGACGGCGCCCTGACCGGCTGCCACACACTGCCCGCCCCGGTGACCGGACACCGGCCCCCTGGCGGCTACCTTGGATGCGGTGCGGACCATCCGAAGGTCTCACGCAGACTGCAAGGAAACACGCACGGACTGTCAGCGGCGCATCACCCGCCGGCCATGCTGCCTCAGCGCCGTCGAGGGAAGGAGCCCACTGCCATGGCAGATCGCGGCATGCTCATCGAGCTACGCGCGGACAGGACACCCATCACCGAGCTTGCGCCGCTGCAGTATGACACTCCCATCGGAGGCGACCGACCGCTCGCCGCGCTGGTGGCCCCGGCCGACGGGCCCTTCCGCGAGGTCGCCACGACGGCTCGCGACGCCCTGCGCCGGCGTACCGGGCTCGAGCTGCCGGTGCTTGATGACGACGGCCTCTTCGACGCCGCACAGCTTCCGACGCATTTGATCGCGATCGGCCACGCCGGAGCCAACCGCTTGCTGCGCCGCCTGCATTACGCCGGCTACCTCGCCCACGAGGACTACCCCTCGGACGGCCTGCAGGTGACGTCCGTCCACAGCCCGCTCGGCGACGGCCACAACGTGCTGGCGGCCCTGGGCGCGACCCCGCGGGTGGCCGAGGCGTCCGTGCGCAGGCTTGTCGAGCGCGTATCCGAGGGCGATGACGGCTGGTGTGTGGCTGGGCGCATGCAGGAGGTCGAGCCGGTGCCGGAGGCCCCCGACACCGCGGAGATACTGGCCCGGGCGGCGGAGGTGACTGCCGATGCGGGCGGCCGCCCGGGGCACTTCCTGCAGTGCCTCCGCTGGCTGCGGCGTACGGGCGAGGAGCGGTGGGCGCGGGCCTTCGTCGAGACCCTGGAGCCGTACGCCACCGGGCGCATTCCCCTGTCCTTCAAGCTCATGTCCGCGGTGGATTTCTGGACGCACGAGCTGGTGATGCTCTGGGACGCGTGCGAGGCGTTCGAGTGGTTCGCCGAAGCCGACCGCCTGATGGCCACGAACTTCGTGGTGGCCTGCGGGCAGTACTGCCACGACTCCCTCACCTACCAGAAGTGGCGCATCGTCGAGGACGAGCACCAGGTCTTCAACCACCACACCTTCCCGGCGCTGGGACTGGCCTTCACGGTCATGTACCTGCGGAGGCGCGGCTATGAGCTGGCGGAGCTGGACGACTGGCAGGACAAGGCCTCGCGGACCTTCGCCCGCGCCGCCGAGGCCGGCCGCTCCTTCGACGAGGGCGGCTCGGGCTATAGCTGGCTGGTGCCGAGGCATCTGATGCAGGCCCGCTTCGCGGCCGGGGACCTGTCCTGGGCGCGGGGGCCGAAGCTGCGTCACTGCGCCGATCTGGCGATCATGGTCCAGAACAATCGCTTCGAGACGGTGCCATACGGCGACTGCGGCAGCTATCACGCCACGGGCACCGGCGCCGCGGAGGTGCTACTGCGGGCCGCCGAGTTCCACGGCCATCCCGGCTCCCGCTGGGTCGCCCAGCAGCACGCTCCCGAGCAGGCCGAGCGGGACATCTTCGCTCGAGACCTGCCTGCCCAGCCGCCTGAGCGGCACCTGGGGCTGTTCGTGCTGCCTCTGGATCCGGTCATCCACCGGTGGGCGGGCCTGCCGCGCTTCCCGGGCTACCCGCCCCCGCCGGTGATGCCGAATGTGCCGCCCGACGAGTGCTTCGACAAGCTGACCCTGCGAGGCGGCTGGGGCGCGGACGATGACTACCTGCTTCTGCAGGGCTTCGGGGACGGCCAGCACGGCCATCCTGACGCCAACGCCATCAGCCAGTGTCCGGCGCGTTGAGCGCAGACGAGCTCGTTCGCGAGGCCGTGCGTGGGCTGGCCTGATGAACACAGCAGGACCAGAGCGGCGCTCCTGCTGCGTGGAAGAGACACGGGCACCACAGCGGCCGGCCGCTGTCGGGGGGATTGATCGAGACCTCCGCTCGGGCGAACTCCGCGGGCTGTGGGCAGGACTGCGAGAGCTGCCGTTCCCCGCAGGGATCCGGCGGGTCCACCGCAGACCCCTCACCAGGCCCGGCGTTGAGGCTCGCCGTGTCCAGGCGGAATCCGCCCGAGAGACTTGTGCACAGCTTGGAGACGATGAGAGACGTGGATTGGCTGAAGGCCCAGGAGTGCGGCTATCGGTGATGTCATGGCATCAACTCGTCCCGCGCTTGGCGTTCACGCAGGCGGTCGGATCTTCGCCAGGTAGATGCTCGGCTTCTCCTCGTGGGAGGAGTAGTACGTCAGCCACAGCAGCTCGTCGTGCCACACCATCCCGGCGTAGCTGGTGTCGCCGCCGCTGGGCAGCGTCAGGGCCAGCTCGATCCCGCTGTCCGGCGCCATGCGGAACAGGCCGGTCGTGGTCTCCGCACCGTACACGCGGCTTGCCGCCCACATCGTCCCATCCGGGAGTACGATGAAGTTGGGCCCGCCGACCGGCCGATCGGTCGATACCCAGCGCCACTGCGTGTAAGATGGCGCGCTGGAGCCGATCCACGCATTTCCTCCGCCGGGACCGGTTCGCCGGGCCAGCGCCACCGCCGTGTCGCCGGCGGTGAAACGCAGCGTGGTCTCGCTCATGGCAGGCACCTTGTACCGATGCGCCAGCTCGTACTCGCGCCCGTTGTGCGACCGCCACAAGAAGCCCTGCTTGGGGATGTCACCGTCGCCGAGCTTGCTGACCCCATACGCGATGCCCCGGTGCCAGGTAACCCGCCACAGCCAGTGCCCGTCGGGCAGCACCTGCGTCCATGGCGTCCACTCGATGGCATCTTGTGAGAAGCTCACCATTGACCTGCGAAGCGGGTTGTCATCGCCTGCGTAGATGGTGCCGCCGACCAGCAACATGAGGCGGCCGTCGGGGGTCACGCTCAGCTTGGGGTCGCGAAGGTCGATGCCCTGTTCGGTCAGGTAGGCGGCGGAATGCCAGGCCTCGCCATCATCTGAGACCAGAACTCGAACGCTGCCATTGTCGCCGGCGTGGGCTGTGCCTTCGCGGAAGACACAGACCCACCGATCCCGGTGACGGCGGAGATCGGTGAACGCGTTGTAGGCGCCCTGGTCCCAGATCCTCTGCACTGAGAGCAGCATCGCTTCCTCCTGTGTCGCCGGCGACTGCGTGCGATGGCGGGCGGGAAGACGAACCGCAGGAGGCAGCCGCGGCAGGCGGGTCCGCCGGCACGCTGCCTCGCGCACCAGCGTGGGGTCCCGACCGCCGCCGGGCAGGCGACGGCTGCCCTGAGACCGGCTGCCCTCACGCCCGTCATCTGGGCGGATCCGCGGCCTCATCCCCGCACACGCCGGAAGAAGCGCTCATCGCGCTCCGAGTAGGGCGGATAGCGCAGACCGATGTCGAACACCGTGCCGTGGTCGAGGACCGCCCGGGCGTTGGAGAACTCCCGGAAGCCCCACTCGCCGTGGTAGGTGCCCATGCCGCTCTCCCCCACGCCACCGAAGGGCAGCTCGGGCACCAAAAGGTGCAGCACGGCCTCGTTCACGCACATTCCGCCGGCCCTCGTGCTGTGCGTGACGCGCGCCACGACCTCGTCATCCTCGGCGAACAGGTACAGGGCGAGAGGCCTGGGGCGCTCGTTGACGAACGCAAGCGCCTCCTCGGCATCCGCTACGTCCAGCACGGGCAGGATCGGCCCGAAGATCTCCTCCTGCATGACGGGGGAGCCGGCATCGACGCCGCGCAGCACCGTCGGCGCGACATACAGGTCCGCCTCGTCGTGCTCCCCGCCCACGACCGCCTCACCGTCCTCCAGCAGCTCCACCAGCCTCCGGTGGTGGCGCTGATTGATGATCCGGGCGTAGTCCGGGCTCTCCTGCGGATCGGGCCCGTAGAACTGACGGATGGCGTCGGCCATCGCGCCCAGGAACTCGTCGGCGATGTCGCGCTGCACGAGGGCATAGTTGGGCGCCACGCAGGTCTGTCCGGCGTTGGCGAACTTGCCGTTGGCGATGCGCCGGGCCGCGACCTGAAGCCGGGCCGGCCCATCGACGATGCACGGGCACTTGCCCCCGAGCTCCAGCGTGACGGGCGTGAGGTGCTGCGCGGCCGCCTCCATCACAATGCACCCCACTCGCGTGCTGCCGGTGAAGAAGATGCGGTCGAAGCGCTGCTTGAGCAGCGCCGTGGTCTGGGGCACACCGCCCTCCACCACCGCCACCACATCGCCGTCGAGGTACCGCGGCACCACCTCGCTGATGACCGCAGACGTCGCTGGCGCCAGCTCGGAGGGCTTGAGCACCGCGGCGTTGCCCGCGGCGAGGCACGGCACCAGAGGCGCCATAACCAGGTGGAAGGGGTAGTTCCACGGCCCGATGATCAGGGCCACGCCCAGCGGCTCCCATATGACCCGGCTGCTGGCGGGCTGCAGGTAGATCGGCGTGCCCGTCCCCCGCGGGCGGCTCCACTGCCCCATGTGTGCCAGCGCGTGGCTAATCTCGCCGAGCACGAAGCCGGTCTCGGTGAGGTAGCTCTCGACACGACACTTGCGCAGATCGCTGTGCACGGCGTCGAAGATGCGCTCCTCCTGCTCCACGATCATGGCGCGCAGGGCCTGGAGCTGGCTGCGCCGCCACCGCAGGTCGCGTGTGTCCAGCGACGCCTGATGCGCCCGCAGACGGTCCACCAACTCGGTGTATGCTGCGTCTGCCATGGCACCACATCCATGCCCCGCACCGCGGCCGCACAGGCGATGCACACAGCCGACGGGCCCACTCATTCTCGACGGCGCCGGCTCCTCCCCGACCGACGAAGGAGCTGGCCTCGCCTCAGCCCTCTCTACGCCTCCATGTCGTCACCCCCTGTGGCGCCATTCGCCGATACCGCCTTCGGCTCCTCCCAACACGCCTGGGTCCCGGCGGGCAAGATGGGAAGTCAGGCCCTACGCGGCCTCGGCGAGCAGCCGGACGTCGAATCCCTGGCAATCGGCGACGTCATCGAGGGAGCCGCCCGGGCGCCGGCCCGG
>JAYENL010000054.1:0-2634 GCA_034722055.1 Armatimonadota bacterium | reverse complement strand
GCCAAGCTGCAGGCGGTCGGCGACGGCGCACTGGCGCATGCGTTGGACGAACTCCGCCGGATGGAAGGTGTCATCACGGATGTCGGGCGCTTTGACCTGTGGCGGCGTGAACCGCGGGCCGGGTTTGGTGCTGTCGGCGGGCATCATCTGACCTCCTCGGGAGACCGAAAGGCTCCGATGATCGCTCACCAACAGGTGCGCCACGACCTGACTGAGACCCTTCCCGCCAAGCCGAAAAAGGCGCATAACTTAGGTTCCAGCCTGCGGTCGTCTATCGTCGGAGGGGCCGCACGAGCTGCGGCTGCGAAGCAGACGCGCGAGGTCGGCCCATCACGAAAGCTGCTGGCCTCAAGCCGCAAGCTGCAAGCTCACCGCTGCGTGGCCCCGCCTCGGTGCGAATCCCTCGCGACGCAGGATTCGCCCCGGCGCCGAACGAAGCGACCGGCGGAGGTGCACCATGGACCGCGAGAAGGAGATCATCCAGCAGTGGGATGAGTGGCTGCCGCCGGAGCCGCATCGCGGACGCGTTGTGGAGTTCGTGGCACGCGGGCGCGCCAGCATCGTCCAGCCCGACCCTGACCGACCGCCCATGCTCATGTACGAGGACGGCGGCTCCATGAGCCTGCCGGACGTCCGGTGCGACGGCTCCGAGCCGTTCTACTCCGCCCAGCGCCCTCCCACGGAGGATACCGGCGAGCGCCGCATCACCAAGTACAGCGACGTGTGCGGCTCCGTGGATGAGTTCAAGCGCCACGTGGCCGACGGCCCGGAGGCACTGCAAGAGCATCGGGAGGACATCCGCGAGCTGTTCGATGACATCCGCTACATGATCGGGCGCATGTACCGCCGTCAACGGGAGTATACTGCCTTCGCGGACCGCCTGCGGGGGATCATCGAGGAGCTGGAGGCGGTCGAGATCGTGGACCGCACGCCCTCGGACGAGGGCCTGGCGGAGATCGAGCGCCTGTTGGAGGCGGATGTGCCCGCCGACGCCGAGCGGCTCAACGAGCTGGCGGAGCAGGTGCGGGCCGTCGCCTCGGCGCAGGAGGGGCGGCTGCGCGACCATAAGGCCGCGGCGCTGCGGGTGCTGGAGGCGTACCGTGACGTGAAGGGGCCGCGGGACTGGAGTGAGGATGAGGAGGGCGGCTGAGCCGCGCACGCTCTGGCTCGGACGCACGGCGGAGCGGCTGTAGCCCGGGAGCTTCACCATCCCGCGAGGCAATCCGGGAGGTCGAGTGCTGCGCGGCACGGAATCACGCACCACCTGACGCACAATTGTGAGGAGGGAGATGAGCCGGATGGCAGTCCGACTGGGATTCGTGGGCACGGGCGGGATCGCCAACCGCCACCTGAGCTGCGCGCAAGAGCACGATGACATGGAGATCGTGGGCACCTGCGACGTAATCATAGAGCGCGCGGAGGCGGCCGCGGAGAAGTACGGGGGCAGCCCCTATGAGGACTTCGAGGAGATGTACGACGCCGAGGAGCCTGACGCCATCGTCATCTGCACCCCGCCCTTCGCGCACGGCGACATCGAGGAGGAGGCCGCCAAGCGCGGCATCCACTTCTTCGTCGAGAAGCCGGTGGCCATCAGCATGGAGATGGCGACTCGGGTGCTGAATGCGGTGCGGGAGCACGACATCATCACCCAGGTGGGCTACATGTTCCGGCTCTCGCCGCCGATTGTGGCCGCCCGGAAGATGCTCTCCGAGCGTGCCATCGCCATGGTGCAGGCCCACTACTACATGCCGGGCCTGCCCAACAAGGGCTGGTGGACGAAGATGGAGCAGGGCGGCGGGCAGCTCGTGGAGCAGGCCACGCATATGCTGGACCTGGGCCGCTTCCTGGCCGGCGACGTCAGGAGCGTCATCGGCAAGACCTCGCGGGTGCGCGACTGGACACCGCCGGCGCACTACGAGGAGCCGCAGGGCCTGGTGGCCTACAAGGAGGGCTTCGAGATCCCGGACACCACGGCGCTGATCCTGGAGTACCAGAGCGGCGCGATGGGGACGCTGTCGTGCTCGCTGGTGCCGCAGGTGGCCTGGGACAACGGCTTCAAGGTGGTGGCGGAGGGCGCGCTGCTGACCATCGACGGGCCGAGCGCGCGCTGGGAGACAGAGGACGGCGAGGTGGCCGAGGAGGCGCCGGATGACTGGGCCAACACGGTGCTGATCCAGTTTGTCAACGCTGTGCAGGGCGCGGGCGAGGCCACCATCCCCTACGAGGAGGGCGTGAAGTCGCTGGCCATCTCGCTGGCCGGCTACGAGTCCGTAGATCGCGGGAACGCACCGGTGGAGCTTTCCGAGATCCTTCCCGAAGGCCTGTAGCCATTTGCCGGAGCCGCCAACAGCGAGGGCGCGGCCGCCGCGGCCGCGCCCTCTACGTGTGTGCCGGGCATGTTCGACAGTCGGGAGGTGCAAGTCCTCTACCCAGCCAGATGGAGGCGAAGGGTGAGCGAAGCGCAGGGGCGACATCGCGAGGTGTCGTTTGAAGGAAGCGTGGAGCGTCAGCCGCGACTCGACGAACAGGAATCGGATAGAAGGCAGTGCCGGTCGGACGAGCGAGCACGTGATCGCGAAGTCCTCAATCCATCAAGGGCCGGTGCTGTAGATCCGGCGGGTGTGCGGCGAAGGC
>JAYENL010000053.1:28652-46638 GCA_034722055.1 Armatimonadota bacterium | reverse complement strand
GGTCCTCCCGACCGAGCTTGAGCTGCACCATGTCGCCGGGCTGGGGCGTCTGCTGAAGGCCGATCCCGTCGAAGTCGAGGAACAGCTCCACCGTCCAGGCACGCTCGCCGACGGTGGCCGCGGCCCGGAACTGCGGCTGTGGGGTCTCCATGCCCGAGGTGCGGGACCTGACGCGCTGGCGGGCGCCAGCGGCGTTGACGATGAACTGGTCGAGGTCCGCGCGGTCCTCCGTGGCCCGCACCCACACCTCCAGGCAGTCGTCCTTCCAGACGTCGCTGCCGCCATCCTGGGCCTCGGTCTTGAGGCTGGCGGGCTCGGGCTCGGCCATTTGCGCGCCGATGAAGATGCCCTCCTCGGTGAATCCGATCCGCGCCGTGGTGGCCTTCTCGGGCGGGGTGTCGGTCAGGGGCAGCGTGAAGTCGTCCGCCACCGCCGCCTCCTTCCAGACCGGCTCGTCGAGATTCCCGTCGATCCGGGGCGCGGCCTCAAGGTGGGGGAGAACGATCTCATCGTCGGGCGGCTGCGCCAGGATGGAGGCCGGGAGGCAGAGCAAGATGACGCATCCGAGCAGAAGCACGCGGCTGAGGGCTCTCATGGCAGGCACCTCGCGGCGGCATGGTGTGTTACGTCAGCACAATTCGACCGCGAGGCGCCCACGCCTCCCCCTGCTCGGTGTCAGCATGTGACGATGGAGCGGACATCGCCGCGCGACGGCGGAGCCATCAGTGTCGCGGCAGACCGAACGGCAGGCGCGGCCCGGGCTGCGGCGGCGCCGGTTGCCTGATCAGGAGGCCGTGGAACATCAACAGGGAGGGCCGCCTCACCGTGGTTCTGTGGGGCCAGTCACGGGCGCCGGGGGACCCCAGCCTGAAGGCCTCCCACGGCCCCCGCCGAAGGGCTGTGAATGCAGCCACCAGGTCGCCTCTGGGCCGGTCCGCGCTGGAACGCTCCCGCGGATCGCGACGTATGGTGTCCGGGCCCAGCCATGTCTTGCCCCCGTCGGTAGTGCGGTATATCCCCTGCGGCGCAATGAGGACCCCGTGGGTCGCGCTGGCCATGGCCATGTCAACGTCCACCCACTCCCGCTCCCGGCTCCCCGTGGGCTCGAAGGCGCGCGATGTATGCCAGACTCCGTGGCGTGCGTCCAGGCGTAGGACCCAGCCTGTGTTGGTGGCCGCCCAGATCGCGTTCTCGTGGGCCACCGACGTCATGCACTGGAAGTCGTTATCAGACCTGTAGAGCTCGCCGATGGGCGGCTCGGACCATGAGCGGTTGCCGTCAACGTAGCTGACCAGCAGGCCATACTCGCCGCAGACGAAGGACGCGCCATCCAGCCTGCAGCATACGCCTGTCAAGCGCTGGGTGCCGGCGAGGGAGATCCGTGGCAGCCCATGCCAGTGCCGCCCTCCGTCGTACGTTCCCACTACGACCAGGCGTGGGTGGTCCTCACCTTCGTGCGTCGCCTGGCCGACGGCCATGGCGTTGAGTGTTCCGGGATCGATGTCCATGGCGCTGATCCACCACTCGGCCCGGAGGGCGAACGTGGGGTCGGTCGCCCGGATCAACCCCGTTTCCCATGTGTGCCCACCGTCGAGGGAACAGCACATGAAAGGCATGTGGCTGGTTTTCGCAGCCACGATCATGGTGTCCCCATCGACAGCGCACGCCATGGGGCGAATGCCTCTTCGGTTCAGCTTCTCTTCCAGATCGATCCCACCCCAGTTGCCGCCTCGGTTCCTGGTCAGCCAAAGGTGCCCGTTGCTGAGGGCCACCAGCCCGTCGTCCCCGCGGAAGCTCATGTCTGTGATCCAGGTCCCCCTGTCCTCCTCCGGCACGTTCGGGTCCCGCTCCCACCAACTCACCGGTGCTTCGGCCGCGTGGCAGTATGCCGGCAGGAGCAGCATCGCTGCAACAACCGTCGCTCGCCGCATCGGAACTCCTCCTCTCCGCTGGGGCGCATCAGCCCCTGGACGGGCCCTATGCGGAGGCGTAGAGACTTCGTTCATGTGCCTTCACCGTTAACTTCGTGTCTCGCAGGCTTATCATTACACAGGTGGGCAGAAGAAACCTCCATCCCGCCAATGATAAACCAGAGCCGCCACGGATTGCTACCACCGGACTGGGCCGTCCCTTATCTTCCACCATCAGGGCGAGCCCGACGCAGGCATCGGCAGCAGGTCCGGCGAAGAGCATCACGCTGCATGACAGCAGGGACGGAGGTGCTCGCAGTGAGATGCGCTGCCATCGTCGCCATGGTCGCCACGCTGGTGCTGGCTACCTGCGCCGGCGCGCAGCAGAACCTGCTGACCAATCCCGGCTTGGAGGAGGTTGATCCCCAGAACAGGGATATGCCCGCCGGCTGGAACCCGCACGGTGGCGATACCGATGACCTGACTCGCCACCTGGTGGACGACGCCCACTCCGGCGAGCGCGCGGTGGTGGTCATCGACGACTACGCCTGCGAGGAGCGCGTCTCCGAGCGGCAGGCAGGCTCGGGGATCGTGCAGCGGGTCGATGGCATCCAGCCCGGGAGCTACTACAAGCTCACCTGCTGGGCGAAGTGCCTGGAGCGCTCCAGGGAGAATGCCGCCTGGCTGCAGCTTCGCTTCAAGCCCTCCAACGACATGGCGAACACGCACCTCAACTCCCCCATCGGCCAGTGGCGGCAGTTCACCGCCATCGCCCAGGCCCCGGAGGACACCACGCACACGCTGGTGTACATCAAGACGCTGCACATGGCGAGCTGCCGGTACGTGGTGGATGACTTCGATCTGCATGTGCTCACCGCGGACCCCCAGGATCAGCGGCTGGCCCTGCTGCCCTTTGGCAGCGAGGGGATCGCGCCCGACCAGATCCATCAGCCCAACCTGCACACGCCCATCGTGACCGGCGGCGAGCCCGCCGCGCACATCGTGACCCCCGATGACAAGCAGTGGCACGACATCGGCCTCCGCCTGGCCGAGCAGATCCAGGGGCGGACGGGAGCGAAGCTCGACGTGCTGACCAGCCAGGGGCGTGACTGGGGGCCGCTGCGCTCGGAGCAGACCACCATCGCCATCGGCCACCTGGCCAACAACTTCGTGGTCGAGCGCCTGTGGCTGCAGCGCTACCAGGAGGTGAATGCTCGACGGCCCGGCCCGGGCGAGTACATCCTGCAGACCATCCCGGAGCCCTACGACTGCCCGCGGGGCAAGAACGTGCTGCTCATCGGCGCCTCGGACCTCCAGGGCGCCGAGCGGGGGATGCAGCGCCTTCTGGAGCTGCTTGGCGAGCCGCAGGGCGACATGGCGATCGACGAGTGGGTGCTGGAGGTCTCCGGGGTCGATCACCTCAGCGACGAGCAGCGCGACAAGCTGGTGAGCCGGGAGCTGAGCAAGTTCTGGCTTAAGGACTTCCACTCGGCGGTCCGCAACTATCGAGACAGTGGCGATCCGGCCTGGGCGGAGCGAGCGCGCTACATCCTGCGGCGCATCAACGAGCGCTACCTGCAGTTCGCCCACGACCCCGATGTGCTGAAGTACTGGCCGGAGCCCACCGCCGCCGGCACGCATCGCATCTACTGGCCTGAGGAGACCTCCTCGGACTGGATCGGCACCATGTGGGACTTCTTCGAGGAGGCGCCGGTGCTGACCGAGGAGGACCGCTGGCGGGGCGCCAACTCCATGCTCAACGCCCTGCACGACCTGCCGCGGCACGTGTCCGCCTACGGCATGTTCGCCGATCCGGAGAGGACCTGGCCCGTCGTCTTCAACCACTCCACCTTCCCGCTGATCGGGATGTACTACCTCGCGCGGCACTTCGACCGCTTCTACCCGGAGGTGGACACGAACCGCATCGACGACTACCTCAACCGCTGCGCGAACTGCTTCAACAACCAGAAGCTGTCCTTCAAGCCGACCGAGGATGCCACCGGATACTTCTCGATCGTCCCGCGCCATACTATCAACTACACGCTCAGCGAGGGCGACTACTCCTACTTCGACGACGGCCACGTGCGGATGCTGGCCGACTACACCGTCGGCATCTGCGACAACACCGGCGATCCGGGGAACTTCGGCGACTCCGGCTACGGCCATGGCATCTACACCCGCAACCTCGACTGGGCGCTGTGGTACTATGACGACCCCAGGCTGCAGTGGTGGCTCCAGCGCGTGCAGCGGGAGGACTGGAAGAACCCCTTCAACGCGGAACTCGCGTCCGAGCCCTGGGAGGAACTCGCCGGCGTGACGGCCTTCCCGCTGACTCAGGCGATCTATGACTGGACCACCGAGACGCGGGCCTACGGTCCGTCGCTGATGCCCCCCAATGTGCCGCAGGAGAGGTGCTTCGACAAGATCGCCTTCCGCGAGAGCCTGGAGTCTGAGGCTCAGTACTTCCTGCTCGACGGCTACGCCCGCGGCGGGCACCTGCACTACGATGGCAACGCCATCACCAAGTTCTTCGCCGATGGCGAGGACTGGCTGATGGATGGCGACTACCTGGTCCGGAACACCACCGATCACACCATGCTCTCGGTGGTGCGAGACGGTCGCTGCGAGCAGGTGGAGCCGCCCTGCGCGGCCCTGGAGCACCTCGCCGACAGCCCCGAGATAGCCATGACGCAGACGGCCGTCTACGGCTACAACGGGATCGACTGGCGGCGCAACATCTTCTGGCTCAAAGGCGGCCCCGTGGTCCTGCTGGACCACTGCACCGCCGCGGAGCCGGGCGACTACTCGCTGGAGTGCATCTTCAAGATGATCGACGAGGGGGAGATCGGGGGGGATGACGTGCGGACCTTCTCGCTCACCCGCGAGGCGGCGGTGACACGGGGCCTGACGGTCGTCGAGGAGCCCGCCGAGGGCGTGGCGGCCGCGGTGCGCTTCGAGGGCCGCGAGTCCGAGCTGAGCTTCCCGCTGGCGATCCCCAAGGGCGAGTACCGCGCCAACGTCATCGGCCTGGGCATCAACAGCGGCACCGACAGCTTCTACCTGTCCATCGACGACGGCGATCCGGTGGCCATCCACCTGCCCCTGGAGGAGTTCGGCCGGCCCTACGACAGCGGTGTGAACCCCAAGTCCGGCCCCATGCCGAGGATCACGGTTCCCACCGGCGGCACGCATCTGGTGCGCATCTGGCTGCGCGAGGCGCCGGGTGTGCTGCTTGACCGGGTGGAGTTCGTCTCGGGGGAGGGCCAGGTTGTGGCCGCGATGGAGGCCGAGGACGCCCCCGAGGTCGAGGGAGCCGAGGTGATCCAGCTTCCCGACCGGATCTTCCACCTGCGCAACTCTGGTCACAGCCGCCTGGTGCAGAGCACGCGGATCAACCACGCGCGCATCCCCATCCGCTACGTCCATCACAAGTTCGGGGATGAGCTGACGGCTGGCGAGGCGGCCAGCAACGTGGCGCTGTTCTTCAACACCCGCAGCGACCGCGAGGACGATTGGGACATCCAGCGCGCGGACGAGGGCACGGCCGTGGTGCTGGAGGACGGCCGGACCCGGGCGGCGGTGACCATCGCGCCGAGCGAGTTGCTCGACACCGACGCCGCCATGGCCTGGGTCAGCCCGCGTGAGGTGGTGCTGTCCGATGCCACCCGCCTGGGCGGGACGATCCGCGCCGGGGGTCAGATCGACCTCAGGATCGACCTCTCGTCCGGGGAGGTCTGGGCCTCCGCGGATGAGCCGACGCAGATGACCATCGCCGGCGGCGAGCAGCACGATGTTGGCGGGGACGGCAACCTGAGCGTGTCCCTGCCGGAGGGCGCCACCACGCAGTGGCGGCGCGCGGCCAGATCAGCGCTGCAGGGCGTCGCCGGTCGGGCGCAGTTCGGTGAAGGCGGGGAGTCGCCGGTGGCGCCCCCGCAGGACCTGCAGCAGGCCTGGGAGATCGGGGCTGCCGTCCGCGAAGGCCGGCCGCAGCCTGCCATCGAGATGGAGGTGCACGACCTCGACGGCGACGGCTCGGACGAGGTCCTGGCCATCCGCGGGCGCTACCTGACGGTCATCGACGCCGACGGCTCCGTCCGCTGGCAGTTCGATGGAACCGATGAGCTCTACGCCTGCAGCGCCTGCGACATCGACGGCGACGGCGGGCTGGAGGTCTTCTGCGGCGGCAAGAGCAAGATCCTCTACGTCCTGGACACGGACGGGACGCTGCTGCGCGAGCACCCCATTGAGACCTACTGGCGCGTCTCCCGCACCACCATCCACGAGCCCCGGCTGGATGACGTGCTGGTGAGGGACTTCGACAGCGACGGCCAGTGGGAGGCCGCGATGGGCACCGTGGACGGCTTCACGCAGGTCATCAACTCTGACTTCTCGCAGCGCTGGATCTTCGGTGAGACCAACCACGGGACCACCGAGCTGCAGGCGGTGGACGTCAATGGCGACGGCGTCGAGGAGGTAGCGGTGGGCAACCGCTATGGCAAGCTCTTCGTGCTCAGCGTGGAGGATGGCAGCCGTATGGGCTATCGCGGCTCCGAGCTGGGGGATGTGCAGATGCGCGTGGCGGACCTGGACGGCGACGGGACCTACGAGATGCTCAACGGCTCCGCTACCGGCGTCTTCAAGTGCGGCCAGGTGGGCAGCCGCGATGTGCTGTGGGAGTTCAGCAACTTCGGCTACGCCTGGCGGGACATACAGGTCGCCGACCTCATCGGCGATGAGGCCTTGGAGGTCGCCTGCTGCTCGGACACCGGCTACGCCTATCTGCTGGACGCCGCCGGGGAGCAGATCGCCAGTCGCAACCTGGGCTCGGCGGTCCTGAACCTGGCGCTCGTGCCCGGCGGCGATCAGCCCCTCATCGCGGCGGGCTGTCTCTCGGGCATGGTCTATCTGCTCGACGGCGACCTTAACGAGGTGGGGCGCTACCCCACCGGCTCGCAGGTGAACTGGGTCTCCGCTGCAGACACGCCCGACGGCCCCACCATCGTCGCCGCGATGCAGGATGGGCGGGTGGTAGGGCTGCAGTGGTAGCTGCTGCCGTCCGCAGCGGCCGCGGCTTCAGCCCGGCCGTCGGTGCATGATCGACGGGTGCGGACCGTCCGCGCGTCCTGGGTGTTCTCTCAGGTGGAGGTGTCCGATGATGACGCATCTGCTTGCCGTCCTCGTAGCCCTGACACTGTGTGCCGCCGCAGGGTGCCAGCAGGACCTGCCGCTGAACATCGCGCGCCACGTCATCCCGCTGGAGGTCACCGTCCCGGAGGCTTCCGCCGGCTCCATGATCGCCGCCGATCTGGACGGCGAGTGGCCGATGGAGCTGCTGGTCACCGCGCCGGGCTACCTCGGCGCGTATGGCACTGACGGGTCGCGCCTGTGGTCGCGCGGGGTGGATATCCGCGTGGGCGGGCAGTCCGAGTCCCAGGGCCTTCCCGGCCACCACGGCCCCGGGGTGCAGGCCGCGGACATCGACGGCGATGGCGCCACCGAGGTGCTCTTCCTGACGCAGGATGACACTATGCACGTGCTCCACGGACCAACGGGCGATGAGAGGTGGGCTGCCACCATCTCGCACCCGGAGGGCGCTGAGCGCTGGGAGCACTTCGCGGTCGCGAACTTCAGGGGCGAAGGCGACCGGGACGTGCTGCTGCAGGCCACCAACGCCGAGGGCTACCGCATGGGGCGGTACGTGGCCGCGTTCCCGGTTGAGGATCTCCGCGAGGGGCGCATCGAGCCTCTCTGGAGGCGCGATGACTTCCTCTCCTGCGCGCACAACGGCGCCCGGGTGGCGGACATCGACGGCGACGGTCGCGACGAGGTGCTCGGTGGCACCATCCTCGATGACGATGGCACCATCAGCTTCCGCTTCCCGGTGCGTGGGCACCTGGACTCCATCTACGCCTACGATGTGCGTCCGGATCTGCCTGGCCTGGAGGTGGTGGCACTCGAGGAGGGCGGCCAGGGAGAGGAGCGCAATCGTGTCTTCGGCGCCACCCGCGACGAGTTGCTCGTCTCCACGCACTTCGAGCACCAGGAGCCGCAGAACGCGGCCGTGGGCCGCTTCGATCCCTCGCGCGACGGCCTGCAGGTCTGGTGCCGCAGCCGCTACAACGAGCACCAGAAGCCCTTCGTCTTCGACGCGCGCGGCGAGCTGATGTCCGACTGGGAGATGGACGATGTGGCGCCGGAGGGCTGGACGACGGCGGGCGTGGAGGTCATCTGGACCATCGACTGGACCGGGGGAGAGCAGCAACTCGCGGCGGCCAAGGAGCGGCACACGTCCGGCGATGCGTGCGTCTTCGACCCCATCACCGGCCGCTTCCTCGTCCGTATCCCGGAGGTCGCGTCGCGGCTCTACGTCGCGGACGTCCTGGGAGACTGGCGCGAGGAGCTTGTGCTCTGGAACGCCGATGAGCTGCACGTCTACGAGAACACCACGTCCAACTCTCGACCCGACCACGAGCGCCTCTGGACCCAGCAGCACTACCGCCGCGCCAAGCAGGTCTGGAACTACTACAGCCCCTGAGAGTCTCTGGAGGGCACGAGCTGCACCTCCGCCATCATCTCGCGGGCGTCCTCTACGGAGAAGCCCCGGCCCTCCGACGTGTCGGCGCGGTCATCGCGGGGATTCGACCCCGTCTCTGCGTAGATCTGGTTCGCGCCCGCGATCAGTGCCAGTCTCGACGGCTCGTGAACGCCCATGGCTCTGATGGTGTCGCCGCATACCAGCCTGGTGACAGCACATATCTTGGCGAGTTCCAGCTCCGAAATCTGCCCGAGGACGGCCTTCGGCGTGTTCGGTGTGGGAACGCGGCTCATCACCGCCGCAACGCTCACGCCGTAGTCCAGGCCCCGGAACATCTCATCCACCAGCTCCTCAGCAGTGTGCTCGGGGCCGATCGGCTCCACGCAGTAGAAGAGCTCCAGAGGGCTGTCCGCGATCGCCTGAAGGGTTCGGAGCCGGTCGCGCGGGTCAATCCCAGTGTCCACGCCCTCGCGCAGCCGGTGAACGTGGTATGCCGCGCGATAGCCCGCTTCATGCAGCGCTGAGGCCTCATCGGGACCGAAGTCCCCGCAGTTAGCGACCATGGAGACTTCTGCTGGGAGCGCGTCGCGAACCGTACGCGACCTATCGAGAAAACGCTCGAAGTCGTAGTCCGCTGTAGTCATCAAGAAAATGTGATCGGCACCCGCCGCCTCGAACTCGCGGGCCCGCCGGACGACCTCCTCTGCCGATAGCTCCAAGCCATCTGCGGTTACTGGCCCGTCGCTGCCCATAGCGCAGAAGCTGCAGTTGCCTGAACAGCGCTCGAAGTTAATCCCGACCTGTGCGTAGATCTCGCCCCTGCTTCCCCACTGGCTTCTCGAGAGCTCGGCGGCGGCTGCAAAGAGGTCGTACATGTCCCGCGTCCCCAACTCGATCTTCAGCAATGCTAACGCCTGGTCCCTCGAGAGGCCGCGGCCCTTGTGTGCCTCTTCCGAGATGAGCCTGCATGTAGCCTCGGCTGTCATGTGGTTCGCCTCCTGCATTCGACAACTTAAGCCGTGTCAAAGCGTATCACAGTATATCATAAGGGAGTGTAGCGAATCAAGGCGGCGGGGAGATCTGTTTCAGGGGGAGACCGCAGCGGCTCCACGCCGGGCGCATCATCTGTCGCGGGGAAGGATGATGCACTGTTGAGGCGCTGACCGGCATTGGGCAGCCTCAGAGTTGTCAGTTGCCGGGCTCTCTCAGAGGCCGCTCGCCGTGCGCGGCGCGGGGTCGCGTCATCCCAGTCCACCTCGCGGCTGGCCTTGATCGACGAGCCGAAGAAGCGCGCCAGATCGCGGGCCTTCAGCGACCGACATCGCCAGCGGCTTCTCGCAGAGGATGTGCTTCCCGGCTTGGGCCGCATCGACGGCGACGGGTGCGTGAAGCGCGTGGGGGAGGCAGATGGAGACCGCATCAACGGTGGGGTCGTCCAGCGCGTCGCGGCAGTCGGCATAGAGCGTGCCGACACCAAGGTCTCGGCCCATCTGTTCCAGCCGGGCCTCATCGCTGTCAACGAGGCAGGCGACCTCAACGTCATCGCCCAGCTCCCGGACCGCGCGGGCATGCCGCTCGCCCGCCCATCCCACGCCCAGAATGGCCAGCCTCAGCATCCCAGTGCCCTCGTCAGTGGACGACCTTCAGACCCAGGTGCTCCTCGAAGTGGTCGAAGTCGCGGTCGTCGTGGAGCAGCCAGGCGTCGTTCTCGATGCACCAAGTGGCAATCAGCGCATCGATGGTGCCGCGAACGGTGATGCCTCGTTGGCGCAGGAGGCGGTAGTTCGCAGCGGCCTGGATCGCGATGTGCGTGTCCACAATCGCGACCACGGGAAAACCGAGGAGAATGCTGCGCGTCTCCCGGAATTCGCGGTCGAAGCGAGTGCCCTGTAGCACTTCGCCCAATATGAGGTCGCCGACGATCCCGTCGCCCTGCGCCAGGACCCGGGCTAGGACCCCGGTCTGCGGTGTCTCACGGTCCGCGAAGTGATCGATCCATACGGAAGTATCAGCGAGGATCATTGTCGAACCGATTGCGCCTCATCTCGTCGAGATCGCCTTCCCACGAGATCGCACCACGCAACTGAAGTGCCCGAGCCTGCTTTCGGGCGCGGATGAGCAGGCGCAAACCCTCGTCTAGTAGCTCGCGTGTGTCCTCGATACCCGTGGCTTCCCGCGCGCGCTCGATCAGCGCCTCATCGAGGTCAGTAGCGATCGGCATGCTTCTGCGCCTCCTCCCGACTGGCCCCACTGCGCAGTGCTGCAAGGAACGCCTCGCGACGCCGCTCCAGCCGCTCGGCGAACTCCCGCGCCCGGATCAGCTTCCGCAGCCCCTCCTCCAACACCTCGCGTGTGTCGGACATGCCGGTCAGCTTCTTGGCTTCTTCCAGAAGTTCCTCGTTGACGTTGACTTCCACTTGCATCGGTGTTTCCTCCGCCACTACCTGCTTGTGGGCTCCTGCAAGTATACCCACTTGTGCGCCGAGCGGACAAGCATTCTGGTCCGCGCATCATCCCCGATAGTACTCCTCCAGCGCCGGGGGGACGGTGCGGTAGGCGGCGTAGAGGTCATCGTAGACCCTCCGGTCGGCGGATGGCTCTATGGTGCGCTCCCCAAGCTCGGCTGCGGACTGGCCCTCCTGGACCGAGGAGAAGATGCCCGCGCCCATGAAGGCGAAGATGGCCGCTCCGGCCACGGTGGCCTCCTCGTTGGCGATGGTGGTCACCGGGAGGTCGGTGACGTCGGCCCGGAGCTGATTCCACAGGCGGTTCCTGGCGCCGCCGCCCACGAGCCGGATGCCCCGCGGCTGGAAGCCGGTGGAGCGCTGCAGCACCTCCGCGGCGTGACGGAGCTGGTAGCAGAGGCCCTCCAGGCCTGCGCGATAGACCTGCGCGCGCGAGGTGTTCAGGCCCAGGCCCAGCAGCGTGCCTCGGGTGCGGTGAGGCGCGTTGGGGCCGGTGTCGGGCACGAAGCTGGGGATCATCATGACGCCGCCGGCGCCGGGCTCCACCTCCTCGGCGGCCCCGATCATCCGCTCGTAGGCGGCCGCGCCGGCCTCGATGCCGGCGAAGAACTGCTCGCGGATCCACTCCAGCGCCCCGGAGCCCATCATCAGAAGCTGCGGGTTCCAGCGGCCCGGCTCGGCGTCCGCCTCGATGAGCAGCCCGGCCTCGAAGCCCTCGCGCGTGGCCTCGTAGCGCTCCTGGCGCAGCATGAGGATCTCCCAGGTGCCGGAGGAGAGGATGGCCTCGTCCGGGCGGGCGCCCGATCCCACCGCCGCGAACTGCGTGTCGTGGCCGGCGGCGACCACCGGGATGCCCGCCGGCAGGCCGGTCTGCCGCGCGGCGTTAGCGGTCACCTCGCCGATGACCCCGCCCGGCTCCACCCAGCGGGGGAAGAAGTCGGCGCTCAGCTCCGCCAGCCCCAGCATCTCCGCCGACCAGTCCCGCTCGGCCATGTCCATGGCCATCATGGTCCCCGCGGCGGTGGGATCGATGGAGCGCTCGCCGCACAGCAGCATGCTCAGCAGGCCGGGCATCATCAGCCACACGTCGGCCTCCTGCAGCGCCGCCGGCTGGTTCTCCCGCAGCCAGATGAGCTTCAGAAGCGTGTTGAACGGGATCACCTGATAGCCGGTGATGCGGAAGATCTCCCAGCGCGGCATGTACTCCTCGATCCGCTGCGCTAGCTCCTCGGTGCGGCCGCACTGCCAGGAGATGACCGGATAGGTCAACGCATCATCCGCTCCGACCGGCGCCCCATCGGCTCCGAAGGTGGTCACCGTGACGGCCTTCACGCGGGAGGCGTCGATGCCATCGAGGGCCTCCCGGCAGGTCTCGGCAAGCTTCCCGAACACCTCCTTCAGCGGCCACACCAGCCAGCCGTCCGGCGCATCCGCCTGCTGCGCCGGCTCATTGGGCCTGCTGGCGGCCGCCACCACCTGGCCGGTCGTGTCCACCGCCACCGCGCGGGCATTGGTCGCGCCACAGTCCAGCACCACGGCAAGCTCATCTGACATGGGCTCCGGCCCCCTGCCTGCGATCTATTCTCTCATCCGCGAAACACGCCCCGAAGTTCGCGCGCCGCGGCACGTAAACCTTCCAGTCCAGCAGCTCGGCGCCAGGGCGCTGCGGGGCGAGGACTTCCGCCAGGTGGTCTACGAGGTCCTGAACCGGGGCTACGACTACGATCTGCAGCAGCAGGACCCATGGCCGATGGAGCCCGGTCGCCGGCGCCCGGTCCTCACCTGCGGCCAGCGCAGCCGCGTGGAGGAGGAGAAGGGCCGCCAGTAAGCGAAGTGGCATACGATCCGGCAGGACCTTCGCTGCTGGGTGTCGGGTTGCCGCATCTTTTTGACACCCGCGGGGGCTTGTGATATATTCCCCGCGAGGGAGTTTGCGTGCATCGGCCCTCAGCGGGCCGTCGTGGTCACCCAGCCGAGAGGGGTGTTCGCCGTGCTCGACGCCAGGCGCGTGTTCGCCGTCGTCGTCGCAGCGCTCGCAGCCACCACCTTCGCCGCAGCCGGCACGCTCACCGTCCAGGGAAGCGGGGGCCTGTCGGTCGATATCACCTGCGACGTTCCCCCAGCCGAGAGCGTGAGCCCTGAGATCGCGGGCCGGGTCAGCATCGCCCCGGTCTCGGAGCACTTTCGCGACGAGCCCATGATGCTCTACGTCGATGGCGCCTGCCGCGGGCTGACCGGAGAGGCCGGCGGGCGGTTCGAGGTGGAGGCCGAGTCCCTGGGGGAGGGTGAGCACACCTTCCGCGTGGACGCGGTGCGCGGCGAGCAGCTCATCGCCTCCACAGGCAGCATCCCACTCACGGTGCTGAGCGCGTCCGAGGCGGCCACCCGGCAGCTCCCGCCGCCCGACCTGGGCGATGAGAGGCCGGCCTTTGTCAAGCTCTACAAGCCTAAGATCTACCGCGAGATCGTCTACTTCAACAATCGCGAGGCGGATCTGGAGAGGCACGCCTTCATCCGCAGGGGGCGCGTCTACATCACGCTGACGGACCTCATGCGGCACATCGGCGGCTCCATCATCTGGGGTCCGGATGATGACCACATGCAGGTGACGCGCAACGACGTCCAGGTCACCGTCTACCCGCACAGCCGGACGGTCCGGGTGAACGGCGCGGACCACAGGCTCGACCGCACCACCCTCCGCAAGCACAATCGCACCTACGTCCCGGTCCGGCCCTTTGCGGCGGTCTTCGGGATCGCCACCGAGTGGGACTTCCAGGACGACCGGGCCTACGTCACCTATCAGGAGTAGAGGCGCGGTGCACCGGACCGTGTCGAGCCATGCTGGATGCCACGGCCCAGGAGAGGCTGATAGAGGCCGCACGTGAGGCGCGTAAGCGGGCATACGCACCGTACTCGAAGTTCGCCGTCGGCGCGGCTGTCCTGTGCGCCGACGGCAGCGTTTTTGAGGGCTGCAACATCGAGAACAGCGCCTTCGGGCCGACCGTCTGCGCCGAGCGCGTGGCGATGTTCTCGGCCGTCGCGGCCGGACACCGCGACATTCGAGCCATCGCCGTGGTGGGCCGGCCGGACCTGCTGCTGACGCCGTGCGGGGTGTGTCGGCAGGTGATGGCCGAGCTTGCGCCGGAGGCGGAGGTGGTCATGGAGGGTGGCGGCAAGCGACTCGTGATGACCGTCCGGGAGCTGCTGCCGCAGCCCTTCGGCCTCCGTGAGGCGCCGCGAGGCACCAGCGACTGAGCCTGGGAGTGGTTCGGGGTGGCCGCAATCCCGTGGGGAAGATGGGCGGGCGGAGCCCGGAGGTGGCATTGCCGCGTCGGTCCAGCGGTCGTCCTGGCGCTGCTCTGCGCGACGGCCTCCGCCGCTCCGGGCAATGCCTCCCCACCTCCGTCGCCTCCCTCGGACGTCCAGCGCCGCGGCCCTGCCCTGGTCGAGAGCGCCGAGCTCATCCCCGCGTACGTCCGCTACGGTCCATGGGGACGCCTGCCGATCCCCGGCGTGCGCAGCGTCCGTCGCGTGACACAGGACCCATCGCTTGGCCGAGTGGTGGCCATCGAGCTGGCGCTGGCGCAGCCGGTGCTGGATCAGAGCAGCGTGCGGGCGGGCTCGGAGCGACGGCCCCGCATCGCCCTCACCTTCGACGACGGCCCCAGCGCAGACTACACGCCCCAGATCCTGGACATCCTCGCTGAGCACGGTGGGCGGGCGACCTTCTTCGTCCTCGGCGCCCTGGTGAGCTCGCACAAGCAGCTCCTGCAGCGCATGGAGGACGAGGGGCACGAGATCGGCATTCACACCTGGTGGCACGCCAAGCTCACCGCGCTGTCCGACGGGGCGATCGCCGCCGACCTCGCCCGCTGCCAGTCGGCGCTGGACGGAGTGCTGCAGCGGCCCGTCCGGTGGGTGAGACCGCCCTACGGGGAGGTGGATGACCGCGTGCGCTCCGCCATCGCCGCCGCCGGCTACCGCGTGGCCATGTGGTCGGTCGATCCCCGCGACTGGCAGCGCCCCGGGTCCACGGCGGTGGCCAACCGGATACTCAACTGCGCCCGCGATGGGGCCGTGGTGGTGCTGCACGATGGTGGCGGCAACCGCGCCGGGACCGTGAAGGCCATGCATACCGTCGTCCCGGCGCTGCGCGAGCGCGGCTTCGAGATGGTCACGCTTTCGGAGCTGATGGGCCTGGCGGAGCCGCCTCCCCGGGAGCGGGGCATGGTCCTCTCCATCGGGGGCGAGCAGTTCGAGGTGGACGCTGACTTCGAGGATGTCACTGTCGAGGTGGACGGCCGGGAGGTGGAGCTGGAAACGCCGCCGGTGATGTGCGCCGGGCAGTTCCTGGTGCAGGGCCGGCCGGTCCTCCGGGCGCTGGGGGCGGGAGTGTGGTGGCGCCCCGAGGACCTCGTCGTCGGCATCCTGGCGCCGCGCGGCCGGTTCGAGGTACGCCTCAACAGCCTCCAGGTCACGCGGGACGGGCGTGAGATTCGCGTGCGCGTGCCATCTGTGTACTACCATGATCACGCCCTGCTGCCCGTGTGGCTGATGGCCAACGCCTGCCGGGCGCGGGTGCAGTTCGACCAACAGACACGCACCATCGAGTTCTTCACCGATCAGGCCGCGCGCCTGGGCCTGGCCCCGCGCCGGTGCGGCGGGATGTCGGCGCTCTCTGGCGTCGATGGCATCGGGGCGCTCTGCATGACAACCGGCCCGGAACCATGGGGGGCAGAGCCCTCTGCGCTCATCTGACCGTGCGGAGCCCTGCTCGGCCGTCGCCGCCCTCTCCGGCGGCGTGGACAGCGCCGTGGCGGCCATGATCGCCCGCCGCAGGGGTCTGCAGGTCATCGGTGTGACGCTGGAGATGCCCGCTGGTGCGCCCTCGAGCGCCCGCGACGTCTGCCGGCAACTGGGCATCCAGCACCACGTCCTGGACGTTCGCGATCTCTTCGACGAGCGCGTCATCGGCCCATTCTGCGCCGCCTGGGTGGAGGGCAGGACGCCTAACCCTTGCGTGGAGTGCAACGCCTGCCTGAAGCTCCCGGAGCTGCTGCGCATCGCCGACGATCTCGGCTGCGACGCGGTCGTCACGGGGCATTACGCGCGGATTCGGCGGGCCGAGCGGGAGTACCATCTGCTGCGAGGCCTTGATCGCGCCAAGGACCAGTCCTACATGCTCTATCGCCTGGAGCAGCGCACGCTGGTACGGCTCCTGCTGCCGCTGGGCGAGCGCACCAAGGCCGAGGTCCAGCGCCTGGCGGCGGAGGCCGGTCTGCGCCCCGCGGAGCGACCGGAGAGCCAGGACATCTGCTTCGCGCCGGATGGCGATGTGGCGGCGGTGCTGGCCGGCCGCCGTCCGGAGGCTGTGCGCCCCGGGCCGATCCTGGACCGGGAGGGCAAGCTGCTGGGGGAGCACCAGGGGCTGGCGCGCTACACCGTGGGGCAGCGCCGAGGCCTGGGTCTTGGCGGGCCGGAGGGGCCGTTCTTTGTGCTCCGCAAGCTCCCGGAGCGCAACGTGCTGGTGGTGGGGCCCGAGGAGGACGTGATGGCCGAGCGGTGTGAGCTGGAGCGCGTTCACCTGGTCGGCACCCCGCCGGGCGAGGCCTTCGATGCCTCGGTGATGACGCGGTACCGGGGCCGCGAGACACCGGCGCGCGTGGAGCTGGGCGGGGACCGGGCGACGGTGCTCTTCGAACGCCCGCACCGGGCACCCGCACCGGGGCAGTCCGCGGTGTTCTACGAGCCTGGCGGCGCCGGCGAGCGGGTCATCGGCGGCGGGGTCATCCTGCCGCCCACGAGTGACGATACACCCGAGATATGACCCCGTGCGGGCCCCATCCCCGACCCGATGAGGGATAGCCGTGATCGATCTGCACAACCACATCCTGCGCTACGTCGTCCCCATCCACCACACTGAGCCCGACATCGAGACAGCAGTGAGCATGGCCCGCATCGCGGCCGATGACGGCATCCGCATCATCGTCTCCACGCCCCACCTGCGGCCGATGGATGTCGGCAACCGACTCCCCGAGGTCGTAAAGCTCATCCGCGACGGCGTTGAGCAGCTCAACGAGATTCTTGGCGATCGCGAAGTCGATGTGCAGGTCGTCGGGGGGGCGGAGATAGCGCTGTGTGAGGACCTGACGGAGCTGGCGGCCGAGGGGCTGCTGCCGACGCTGGGCGGGGGCGATCACCTCATGATAGAGCTGCCCATCGTCGGCTACGCCGCCTACGCCGAGCAGGTGCTCTTCGAGCTGCAGCTCGCGGGCTTCACGCCTGTGATCGCGCACTTCGAGCGCATGGCCATCGCGCCGGCGGCACAGGCCCGGCCGGAGGAGCTGGTGGCGCGGGGCATCAAGCTGCAGGTCAATGCCGGGAGCTTCTGCGGTGTGGGGGGCCACGAGGAGGCGCGCCTGGCGCGGCGGCTCGTGCGCGAGGGCCTGGTCTGTGCGCTGGGATCGGACGCCCATGACGCGGAGGAGAAGCCTCCGCGCATCTCGCCCTGCCGGCGCGCCGTTGACCGGGCGGGGGGCCGGGGCACCTTCGAGCGCCTCACCTGGGACGAGCCGTTGAGGATCATCAGCGAGGGCTGAGGGCTCCCAGGATGAGATGCTCATTTGAGATACTCATTACTGCTGGGGCGCGGGCGCCCTCGCCCGCCTGCGGGCCGAAGACCCCCCTCGGAGGTCGCCGAGACAAGATGTGCGGGCGGGGGCGCCCGCACCCCAAGATGGGTGGTACTGCGCGGACCGCAGGCGGGAGAGGGAGAGACGGCAACAGCAAACGGCCGGGCGCGAGCGTAGTCGCGCCCCTCCAAACGGCGCGACCAACGCCGCCGTTCCGTGGCACGGACAGTCGAGCTGCAAGCTACAAGCCGGCAGCTACAAGCTCACGACAACGACGACGCCTGACGTTCCGTGGCACGGACACTCCTGTCCGTGCGCCGTTTCAGCGACGCGGTTGCCAAGCGGCCAACGACAACGGCCGGGCGGGCAAGGAAGCCCGGCCCTCCTGACACCACGAGACAGCCGAGTCGGGCTGGAAGCCCGACCTACGCGAAGGATGGAGCC
>JAYENL010000053.1:0-28552 GCA_034722055.1 Armatimonadota bacterium | reverse complement strand
CCTACGCGAAGGATGGAGCCCACGCGAAGGATGGAGCCCATGACAACGACCGGGCCGGAACGGAGGCCGGTCCCGCCAAAGGGAACGGCCATGGCAAACGGCCGGCGGGCAAGGCTGCCGGTACCGCACACCCGCGCCCTGGCAGGGCGGGACGCTTGACGCCGGAGGCGGCAGATTCTACAATGGATGGGTGGAGGCGGCGACATGCGCGGCTCTGACAGCCCCCTCATGAAGGGGGCCGGCTATTGGCTGCTGGCCTGGTCGATACCCCTCTCGATTATCATCGGCTACGGCGTGGGGTGGTGGCTGGACGAGCTTCTGGGGACGGAGCCGTGGCTGCAGGTCGTCGGCTTCCTGCTTGGGGCGGCGGCGGGCCTGGCACAGATCCTGCAGCTCATGCGCAACGATGACGAGTGACGCCGGGCCGGACCGCGTCCGAGCGATCGTGGCGGTGGGAGCCGCCGCGGCGGTCGCCATCACGGTCCCGCTCTATGTCCTGGGCCACTCGCTGGTAGCGCTGGGCTTCATCGGAGGGGCGCTCACGGGCGCGGGCATGCTCAGCGCCCTCGTTTTTGTACTGAGCAGACTCGTGGTGCCGCCGGGCCAGCGAAAGGGTCCCACCTGGCCCTACTGGCTTCTGCACGCGGGCAAGTTCCTTATGGCGGGGGCCTTCGCATATCTGATTATCCTGGTTCTGCACGGGGACGTCATCGCCTTCGCCGGCGGCTACACCCTGGCGCTGGTGGTGCTGCTGGTGGTCGCCGCTGGCTGGCCGCTGTCGTCAGCGGCCGACGCGAATGCCCACACCAACGTGCCGCAGTGACGCCATCATGCACGAGGCACCTGGAAGCTGGCTCAAACCACTCGTCGATGCCATGCCCGAGGCCTGGCAGGGCTATGTGGACCTGTACGTGGTCAATAGCTGGCTGATCATCGTCATCCTGGTGGTCCTGGCCTGGGCCGGCACGCGCCGGCGGGAGCGCGTGCCGGGGGGCCTGCAGAACGTGTGGGAGTGGTACGTCGAGTGGGTCCGCGGCTTCTGCCGCGACCAGATCGGCGAGGGCGGCGAGAAGTACGCTCCCCTGCTGGGTACGCTTTTCCTCTACATCCTGTCCCTCAATCTCTTCGGTCTGGTGCCGGGCTTTATCACGCCCACCGAGTCCCTGAACATGACCGCCGCGCTGGCGCTGTGCGTCTTCCTCGCGGTCCAGTACTACGGCTTCGCCGACCAGGGCGTGGGGTATCTGCAGCACTTCATCGGCCAGCCGCTCGGCGAGGACCTGGCCATGAAGCTGGTGTACGTCCTGATGGCGCCGATCATGCTGGTCGTTCACATAATAGGGGAGCTGGCCAAGCCGCTGTCGCTGGCGGTCCGACTGTTCGGAAACATGTTCGGAGAGGAGACGGCCATCTCCCGCATGGCAATGCTGAGTGCGGCAATGCTCCCGTTCCTGCACGGAATCCCCATCCCGGTGCAGATCATCAATGTCCTGCTACACCTGATAATCGGGCCCATCCAGGCCTTCATCTTCTTCATTCTCAGCGCCGCCTACATCGAGACGGCGACGTCCGCTCACGAACATGACGCGCACGGCGAGCATGGGCACGAGGAGGCGCCACAGCAGGCGCAGGCGGCCTGAGCCCGCCGGAGCTTCCCACAGACGGTACGAATCAGGAGGTCTGACCAACGATGGACTACGCGACCACGCTTACTCTCGTTGTGGGCCTTGGGCTCCCCCTGGCGGTAGTCTTCGCGGCCACTGCCCAGGGCCGCGCCGCCATATCGGCGATGGAGGGCATCGCCCGACAGCCCGAGGCCGCGGGGGACATCCGCAGCGCGCTGATCCTCTCGCTGGCGCTGATCGAGTCCCTGGTCATCTATGTACTGCTGGCCTTCCTGCTGCTGTTCGGCCGCCTGCCGCCGATCATGGACTACCTGCAGGGGCTGGGGCAGTAGCATCCAACACAGCGCATCACCACCAGGGAGACGGACTGCTGGATGATTGAGGAGCTCTTCCACTCACTCGGCATCAAGCCCGGCGTCATGTGGGTCAACATGGCCGGCTTTGTGCTGCTGGTGCTCCTGCTCAAGAAGTTCGCTTTCGGCCCGGTCGGCGAGATCCTGGCGGAGCGCCAGCGCGGGATCGAGGCCGACCTGGAGGAGGCCGAGCGTAACAAGGAGCTGGCCCTGGCCGACAAGCGCGCCATAGAGCGCGAGCTTGACAGGCTCGATGAGCGCGCCGATGAGATCATCTCGGAGGCGGAGAGCGAGGGCGAGAAGCGCCGCGCCGAGCTGCTGGACCGCGCTGAGGAGGAGAGGCGGCGCATCGTGGAGGAGGGGGAGGAGGCCGTGGAGCATGCCGCCGAGCAGGCCCGCCAGCAGCTCCGCCAGGAGACCGCCGACATTGCTGTGGAGCTCTCCGAGCGCGCCCTGCGCCAGGCCCTGGATGAGGAGCGCCAGAGGGCCCTGGTGGACGCCTTCATCGCCGACATCGACCGGCTCTCCCGACAGTCGGAGGGCGATGGCTGATGATCGGCCGCTCCGTGGCGCGGCGCTACCTGTCGGCCGCCATGGAGGCCGCACAGAGGGCCGGCGTGCGCGATGAGCTTGGGCAGCAGCTTGAGATCATGCGGGCGCTGGTGGACTCCACGCCGGACCTCCGCCGCCTGCTTGCCCACCCCACCATGCAGACGCAGCGCAAGGTGAGGGCGCTGTCCGAGCTGATGGGCGAGGAGCCGGTGGGGCCGCTGCGCCGGCTCATCGAGCTGCTGGTTGACAACGATCGCATCGAGGTGCTTGAGATCGCCGACGAGGTCTACCAGGAGCTGGTGGACGAGGCCGACGGCGTCCTCCGAGCCTTCGTCACCACCCCTATGCCTCTGGCTGACGGCCAGGCCGAGCGGCTGGCAGGCGCGCTCTCCGGCTGGTTGGGCCAGGACGTGGTGGTGGACGAGCGGATCGATCCGGAGACGCTCGGCGGCATCGTGGTCCGCGTTGGCGATCGGATCCTGGACGCCAGCCTGCGAGGTCGGCTGGACCGCATCCACAGCCGAATGGTCGAGTAGTGGCGTGCCCGCGCTTGAGGGAGTGACGTGAGGTGTCGGTGCGACCCGAGGAGGTCCGGTCGGTCCTCCGCGACCGGCTGGCCGAGTACAAGGATGAGCTGGAGCTGACCAGCACGGGCATCGTGCTGCAGGTGGGGGACGGCATCGCCCAGGTCTACGGCCTCTCGGAGGCCATGGCGTCGGAGCTGATTGACTTCGGCGGGGGCGTGCTGGGGATCGCGCTGAACCTCGAGGAGGACACCGTCGGCTGCGTGCTGCTGGGCTCGGATGAGCACATCAGCGAGGGCGACGAGGTTCACTCCACGGGCCGCATCGCCGAGACGAAGGTGGGCGAGGCCCTCTTCGGCCGGGTCGTTAACCCCCTCGGCGAGCCGCTGGACGAGCGAGGCCCCGTGCCGGCCGACGAGACGCGGGCCATCGAGGTTATCGCGCCCGGCGTGATCACCCGCCAACCCGTCCATGAGCCCCTGCGCACCGGGATCAAGGCCCTGGACTCCGCCATCCCCATCGGACGCGGCCAGCGCGAGCTCATCATCGGCGACCGGCAGACGGGGAAGACCCAGATCGCCCTCGACACCATCGTCAACCAGCGCGACAGCGACGTGAAGTGCATCTACGTGGCCATCGGCCAGAAGCTCTCCACGCTTCGGCGCGTGGCCGCGACACTCGAGCAGCAGGGCGCCCTGGAGTACACCTGCGTGGTGGGAGCCACGGCCGCCGATCCGCCGGCCCGGCTCTACGCCGCCCCCTACGCCGGGTGCGCCATCGGCGAGTGGGTCCGCGACAAGGGCGGCCATGCCCTTGTCGTCTATGATGACCTCTCCAAGCACGCGAAGGCCTACCGCCAGATGTCCCTGCTGCTGCGCCGCCCGCCCGGTCGGGAGGCCTACCCCGGCGACATCTTCAACCTCCACTCCCGCCTGCTGGAGCGCGCCGCCAAGCTCTCCGATGAGTTCGGCGGCGGCTCCCTGACAGCGCTGCCCATCGTGGAGACCCAGGAGGGCGACTTCTCCGCCTATATCCCCACCAACGTGGTCTCCATCACCGACGGGCAGATCTACCTCGAGCCCCGTCTCTTCCACGAGGGCCAGCGGCCGGCCATCAACATCGGCATGAGCGTCTCCCGGGTGGGCTCGGACGCCCAGAGCGAGATGATGAAGCAGGTCGGCTCCCGGCTCAAGCTCGACCTGGCGAACTACCGGGAGTACGAGGCCTTTGCGCAGTTCGGCGCCGATCTCGATGAGGAGACGCGCAGGATCCTGGCACAGGGCCAGCGGATGGTAGAGGTGCTCAAGCAGCCGCCGCTGTCGCCGATGCCGGAGGTCGATCAGGTCATCGTCCTCTTCGCCGGCAGCCGCGGCCATCTGCTCGACGTGCCCGTCGCCGAGGTGACCGAGATCGAGCCGCTGCTGATCGACTACGTGCACGATGAGGCGCCGGAGCTCATCGAGCGCCTGCAGCGCACACGGGAGCTGTCGGACGAGGACGAAAAGCGGCTGGCCGACCTGATCGAGGGCTTCAAGCGCAAGTGGCGTCTGCAGCATCCCGAGGAGCAAGATCAGGCCGCCGCTGCGACGGCTGAGGAGACACCGTAGATACCGTGCCCGAGAATCTCCGCACCCTTCGCAGGAAGCGCGAGATCGTCGGCGAGATCCGGCAGATCACCCGCGCCATGAAGCTGGTCTCGGCGGCGAAGCTCAAACGCGCCACGAGCGCCCGCCAGGCCATCCAGACCTACTTCGATGAGGTGAAGAGCGCCCTGGCGCTGGTCGCCGGCCGGGTGCAGGAGCCGTCCCATCCCTGGCTGGTCGAGCGGGAGGTCGAGCGGGTCGGGCTGCTGCTGGCGGCCGGGGACAAGGGCCTCTGTGGGGCCTTCAATGCCAACCTGGTCCGTGAGGCGCGGCAGTTCGTGCGTGAGAGCAGCGTGCGGGTGCGCACCTTCACGATCGGCACCCGCACGGCGGATATGGCGCGGCGGGCTCGCCTGAACGTGGTCCGCGAGTTTCCCGCCATCGAGCAGCGGGAGCGTGGCGCGGACGTCGAGGAGATCGTGCACTACCTGACCGGTGCCTACCACGCCGGCGAGGTGGATCGGGTGGTCATCTGCTACGCCTGCTTCCTGTCCAGGATCAGCAATGAGCCGCAGATTGTGCGGCTGCTGCCGGTGCAGATGCCGGAGGCGAGGCCCGACCCACAGATGCATCTGTTTGAGCCCGACCTGGAGGAGCTTGTGGAGCAGCTCGTGCCACAGTATATGACCGCCCACGTCTTTGAGGCGCTGCTCTCGAGCGCGGCGTCGGAGCACAGCGCCCGGCTGATGGCCATGACGGCCGCGACTGACAATGCCGAGGAGATGCTCGAGGACCTGACCCGCGACATCAACCGGGCCCGGCAGAGCGAGATCACCCGGGAGCTGTTGGACGTGGTCGGCGGCGCCGTGGCCCTCGAGCGCCAGCGATGACACGAACCGGCGCATCCCGCGCCGATCGATACGGAAGTGGTGGAGATGGCTGCAGGCAAGGTGGCTCAGGTGCGCGGGCCGGTGGTGGACGTGCAGTTTCCCACCGACGAGTTACCTGAGCTGCTGACGGCCATTCGGATACAGGACGAGCCGCGCGAGATCGATCTCGTGGTGGAGGTTGCGCAGCACCTGGGCGACAACACGGTCCGCTGCATCGCCATGGACAGCACCGACGGGCTGATGCGGGGCATGGAGGCCGAGGATACCGCCTCCTCCATCCAGGTGCCGGTGGGCCGGCCTACCCTGGGCCGCATGTTCGACGTCCTGGGCAACCCCGTAGACGACCGGGGGCCCGTCGAGGCCGAGCGGACCCTTCCCATCCACCGCGACCCGCCGGAGTACGCCCATCAGGAGGTCGCCACCGACCTGTTCGAGACCGGTATCAAGGTCCTGGACCTGCTCTGCCCCTGCCCCGAGGGCGGCAAGATCGGACTCTTCGGCGGTGCGGGGGTCGGCAAGACGGTTCTGATGAACGAGCTGCTGCACAATGTGGCCCGGATCCATGAGGGCGTGTCGGTGTTCGCGGGGGTGGGTGAGCGCACCCGGGAGGGCAACGACATGTACCTGCAGCTCCAGGAGCTGGAGCTGCTGGACAGCACCGCCCTGGTCTTCGGGCAGATGAACGAGCCACCGGGCGCCCGCTTCCGCGTGGGGCTGACGGCTCTGACGATGGCGGAGTACTTCCGCGACTTCGAGGGTGCCAACGTCCTGCTGTTTATCGACAACATATTCCGCTTCGCACAGGCGGGTTCGGAGGTCTCGGCGCTGCTTGGGCGCATGCCCTCGGCGGTGGGCTACCAGCCCACTCTGGCGACGGAGATGGGCGCGCTGGAGGAGCGCATCACCTCCACCGAGCAGGGCTCGATCACCTCAGTTCAGTGCGTCTACGTCCCGGCCGATGACTATACCGATCCGGCGCCGGCCACCACTTTCGCGCACCTGGACGTCTCCGTGGCCCTCTCGCGCGACCTCTTCGAGCAGGCCATCTTCCCGGCGGTGGACCCCCTGGAGTCCACCTCCCGTATGCTGGAGCCTCATGTGGTCGGGCAGCGACACTACGACATCGCCCGGGGCGTGCAGGAGATCCTGCAGCGCTATCGCGACCTCCGGGACATCATCGCCATCCTGGGCATCGAGGAGCTCTCCCCCGAGGACCGCGTGGTCGTGGGGCGCGCGCGGCGCATCCAGCAGTTCCTGACCCAGCCCATGTTCGTGGCCGAGCAGTTCACCGGCATGTCGGGGACCTACGTGTCGCTGGAGGACAGTCTCGACAGCATGGAGCAGATCCTGGCCGGCGACTACGACGACCTTCCGCAGGACGCCTTCCGCATGGTCGCGACCATCGAGGATGTAGTGGAGAAGGCGAAGGGACGGCGCTGACGGCATGCCTGAGGCCTTCAACGTGCGCATTCTCACACCCATGGGCGAGGTCGCGGACGCCACGGCGGTCTACGTGAGGGCGAGGGCGACCGACGGCCTCGTGGGCGTGATGGCCCGCCATGCCCCCATGCTCACGCGGCTCGGGATCGGCCCCATCGTGATAACCGAGCCCGGTGGCGACAGGCGCCACTTCGCGACGGTCGGCGGGGTGCTGTGGGTCAGGCGGGACGGGGTGGTGGCGCTGGTGGAGGCCGCGGAGGAGGCCGCGGAGATCGACGTCGAACGCGCCCGCAGGGCCCTTGAACGCGCCCAGACCCGGCTGCGGGAGGCGCGGCGGGGGGACATCGACGTTGCCCGCGCCGAGCTGGCCCTCTCGCGGGCCCGCAACCGTCTGAGGGTCGCAGCCCACGCCCGGGGGTAAGGCGCAGTATTTCTTGACGTCGGCCCCAAGTACCTGTATCGTCCTCAATGCGGCTTGCGGCGCGTCCCCGCCTTGAAGGTGTGACTTGGGCGAGACGAGTGGACTGCCTGCGTGCCGACAGGGAGAGCGCAAGCAGCCGGTGGGTGCGGTGGGAGGCGTTGTGAGCGTGGGGAGATGCGCAAAGAGCGCCTCCGGGAGGCGGTACCTGCATGTCAGTCATTCGAATTGCCGGCGGCACGCCCCTCGCGGGCACCGTGGCCGTCAGCGGCTCCAAGAACGGCTCGCTGCCGCTGCTGGCTGCGGCCCTGCTGTGCGACGGCGAGGTCGTGCTGCACAACATCCCCTCCATCCGCGATATCCGCACCATGATTGAGATGCTCCGGGCGCTGGGGGCGACGGTGCGGTTCCGGGACGATGGGGGACTGGTCATCGACAGCTCCTCGCTCTCCTCGGTCTCGGCGCCGTATGAGCTTGTGCGCCGCATGCGCGGCTCGTTCTACGTCGCGGGGCCCCTGCTGGCGCGATTCGGGGAGGCCCGCGTGCCGCTGCCCGGCGGCTGCGTCATCGGCACCCGCCCCGTGGACTTTCACATCCGGGGCTTCAAGGCCCTCGGCGCTGAGGTCGATGTGGAGGCCGGCGTCATGCACGGGCGCGCTGATCGCCTCAGGGACGCTCGCATCTACATGGACCCCAGGCTGCGCAGCGTGGGCGCCACCGTCAACCTGATGATGGCCGCCTCGCTGGCGGAGGGCACGACGGTCATCGAGAACGCCTCCCGTGAGCCCGAGGTCGTCAACTGCCAGCGCTTCCTGTCAGCCTGCGGGGCGCAGATCGAGGGGATGGGCACAACCACCCTGCGAATCACGGGCGTGGAGCGCCTCAGCGGCACGGAGTGGACCGCCATCTCCGACCGCATGGAGGCCGGGACCTTCCTCATCGCCGGGGCCCTCACCGGGGGCGAGGTGACCGTCCAGCCGGTGGAGCCCGAGCACCTGGGCATCGTGCTGGAGGTGTTGGAGCAGGCCGGCTGCGAGGTGGTGGTGAACGAGCGTTCCGTCACTATCCGCATGGACGGCCGTCCCACGCCAGTTGACGTCATGACCGCACCCTACCCCGGCTACCCCACGGACCTGCAGCCGAATACCGGCGTGCTGATGAGCATCGCGCAGGGCGCGTCGGTGATAGAGGAGACCATCTTCGACGCCCGCTTCAACTACGTGGACGAGCTGCTGCGCATGGGCGCGGACGTACGCGTGATGGAGGGCGCGGCCATCTTCAAGGGCGTCCCTCAGCTCTTCGGCGCTCCAGTGGAGGCCACCGACATCCGCGCCGGCGCCGCGCTGATCCTGGCCGGGCTGTGTGCCGAGGGCGAGACGGAGATCAGCGGCGGGGCACTGGTGGACCGCGGCTATGAGGACATCACCGGAAAGCTGAGCCTTCTTGGCGCCCGAATTGAGGAGAACTCCGAGCCCGAACGCGAGGCTCTGATGCCGAATGCTTAGGCTGGCCGACAAGCTGGGCATCGACCTGGGCACGGCCACCATCGTCGTCTATGCCCAGGGGCGGGGCATCGTGGTGCGCGAGCCCTCGGTGGTCGCCACCGACGGGCCCGACGGCCGCGTGCTCTCCGTGGGCGAGGAGGCGCAGGCCATGCTGGGCCGCACGCCCGGCAGCATCGTCGCCAAGCGCCCCCTGCGCGACGGCGTCATTGCTGACTACTCCGTCACCCGCGAGATGCTGGCGTATCTGATCCGCAAGGCCTCGGGGATGCGGGGGAGGATCTTCCGGCCCATGGCCGTCATCTGCGTCCCCTCCGCCGCCACCAGCGTGGAGCGCCGCGCCGCGCTCGACGCCACCCGCTCGGCCGGTGCCGGCAGGGTCATCCCCATCGAGGAGCCCATGGCGGCCGCCATCGGCGCCGGCCTGCCCATCGAGGCCCCCGGCGGGAACATGGTCGTGGACATCGGTGGCGGCACCACGGACGTGGCAGTCATCTCCCTGGGCGGCATCGTGGTCAGCGACTCCCTGCGCTTGGGCGGCAACCACCTCGATGAGTCCATCATCCGCCACATCAAGCGCGTGTACAACCTCGACATCGGGGAGCGCACCGCCGAGAACATCAAGATCCAGATCGGCTCCGCCTATGAGTTCGAGGAGGAGCGGGAGCTGGAGGTGCGCGGCCGGGACGTGGTGACCGGCCTGCCCAAGACGGTCGCCGTCAGCTCCGTGGAGATCCGCTCCGCCATCTCCGAGTGCGTTTCCGCCATTGTGGACGCCGTCAAGAGCATCCTCGAGCGCACACCGCCCGAGCTGTCCTCCGACATCATCGAGCGCGGGATCTCCCTCACCGGCGGCGGGTCCCTGCTGCAGGGCTTCGACCGGCTGCTGGAGCTGGAGACGGGCATCCCGGTCCGGGTGGCCGACGATCCCATCTCCTGCGTGGCCATGGGCACCGGCAAGGTCCTGGAGGCGGACTTCCTCAATCGCCACGCCCGCTCCATGGCCCACCACCGGTAGCACCGCCCACCTCACCTGCTGATCCCGCCCGCCACCTCCACCTGTTCGTGACGCGTCCCATCTGCCCGTCCGCGTAGCCGACAACCAGCAGCGCCGGGCCGGACCACGGTCCGGGCCCTCCACGCGAGTTTGGGCTCGCCTGACGCCGATGCCGTCCCTCGAGGCATGACACCCGGCCATGTCCTGGCACGGCTCGCCGACGAGGTTGCGCCCACGCCGCGTGTCCAACGCGTCATCACAAAGTGTCCGGCTTCGCCGAATTCGAATGTTAGGACAACTGCCGGCCGGAGGTCACTGCGGCGCGCGCGGCGAAGTGAACATCGCTTGGCAGGCGATGGCCTGACGTCACATCCTGGGAGGGCTCTCTCATGACCAGGCGCAGTCTCGAGGCCGAAGTCGTGGTCGCGGGTGGGGGACTGGCTGGTGTGTGCGCGGCCATCTCAGCGGCTCGCTCCGGTGCCGACGTCATCCTCATTCAGGATCGCCCCATGCTGGGCGGCAATACCTCCTCGGAGGTTCGCGTCCACGCCACCGGGGCCGATTGCTCCGGCGGCCGGCCACACGCTCGGGAGGGTGGTATCCTCGAGGAGATCAGGCTCGAGGAGGCCGTCCGGAATCCCCAGCACTCCAACTCCATGTGGGACATGATCCTCGAGGAGTGGGTGCGACGGGAGGAGAACGTGCGTCTCTTTCTCAACGCATCCGTCGTCTCCGCCGCCATGACCTCGGACCGCTGCATCGGCTCGGTCACCTGCTCACGGCCGTGGACGGAGGAGGAGCTGAGCGTCTGCGGCGAGATCTTCGTGGACTGCACCGGGGACGGCAACCTCGGCGCGGAGGCCGGTGCGGACTCCCGCATCGGCCGAGAGGGGCCCGAGGAGTTCGACGAGCCCCACGCCGAGGGCCCGGACGAGAAGACCATGGGCTGCTCGCTGATGTGGATCGCCGAGGACATGGGCCACCCGGTTCAGTTCACGCCCCCGAGCTGGGCCCGCAAGTTCGAGTCCGACGAGGACCTGCCGTTCCGCGGTCATGGCGAGATCCGGCACGGCCACTGGTGGGTCGAGTGGGGCGGCGAGCTGGACATGATCAAGGACCAGGACCGCATCCGCCAGGAGCTGTTGGCCTGCCTCTTCGGCGTCTGGGACCACATCAAGAACCGTGGCGACCACGGGGCCGAGAACTGGGCCCTGCGCTGGTTCGGCGTGCTGCCCGCGAAGCGAGAGTCCCGCCGGCTGATGGGGCCGATGATCCTCACTGAGAACCACATTCTGGAGCAGACCGTCTTCCCCGACCGGGTGGCTCACGGCGGCTGGAGCATCGACACCCATCCCCCCAAGGGCATCTACTCGCCAGAGAGGCCGTCCCGGCACGTGCAGTTCGAGGACGTCTACTCCATCCCGCTGCGCAGCCTCTACTCCCGCAACGTCCACAACCTGCTGATGGCCGGCCGCTGCGCGAGCTGCACCCACATGGCCATGGCCTCCACGCGCGTGGCCGCCACCGGAGCGGCCATGGGTCAGGCGGTGGGTGTGGCGGCAGCACGGTGCATCGACTACCTGTGCCTCCCCGGCGACCTCGACGAGGCGGATGTCGGCTCCATCCAGCAGCAGCTTCTGCGGGAGGACCACTTCATTCCGGAGCTGGGCAACGAGGACCCCGATGACGTCGCCCGCCAGGCAACTGTGAGCGCCTCCAGCCACGAGGCGGGCCGCGAGCCGACCAAGATCGTCTCGGGCATCACCCGGCATCGCCATGGCGATGAGCACCAGTGGACCTCCGCGCCCGGTCGGGACCTGCCCGAACATGTGGAGCTGCGCTGGGACGCGCCGCGAGAGCTGTCGCAGGTGCAGATCACCTTCGACTCCGGCTTCGAGCGCCCGCTGACCCTCACGCACAGCGACGCCTTCAACGAGCGCATCATTCGCGGCCCGCAGCCGGAGTGCGTGCGGGACTACCGCCTGGAGGTGGAGAGGCACGAGGGGTGGGTGCCGGTCGCGCACGTGTCGGGGAACTACCAGCGCCGCCGCGTGCACGACTTCGAGTGCGTGATGGCCTCAGCCGTGCGTATCACCTGCGAGGCCACCAACGGCGACGATCAGGCGCGCATCTTCGAGCTGCGGGCGTACGCGTAGCTGCGGGCCACAAGCGGCAAGCTGCAAGCTACAGGCTCCGAGCTACGAGCGACAAGCTACGAGCGACAAGCTACGAGCGACAAGCTACGAGCGACAAGCTACGAGCGACAAGCTACGAGCTGACGACGAACGACTGCGACAGCCCCCTTCCGCGTAGATCGGGCTTCCAGCCCGACCGCCGGTCTCTGCACGCCAGGACACCACCGGCCTGCAGCCTGCCGCTTGCGGCCGGTCTTGGCCGCTTGACGCCCCCTGCGCGCCGCCGTACAATGCTCCCCGTCGCGATACCCATCTACTGCACGCGAACGGAGACCCACCATGCCGAAGATCGTCGGCGTGCTGGCGGTCCAGGGGGACTTCCGTCAGCACATCGAGACGCTGGGTGAGATCGAGGGCGTCGAGGCGCGCCCGGTCAAGACCAAGCAGCAGATCGCCCAGTGCCACGCGCTGATCATCCCCGGCGGCGAGTCCACCACCATCGGCAAGCTGATGGAGCGCTTCGAGCTGGACGAGCCGGTGCGGGAGATGCACCAGCAGGGCAAGCCCATCTGGGGCACCTGCGCCGGCATGATCCTCCTCGCCAGGGAGATTGTGGAGAGCGACCAGTGGCGGCTGGGTCTGATGGACATCACCGTCGAGCGCAACGCCTTCGGCCGCCAGGTGGACAGCTTCGAGGCCGACCTGCCCGTGAGGGGCATCGACGGCGGGCCGGTGCGGGCGGTCTTCATCCGCGCTCCGTACGTGCGCGAGGTCTGCGAGGAGTGTGCCGTGGAAGTGCTGACGAGCTTCGAGGACAAGATCGTCCTCTGCCGGCAGAGGAACCTGCTGGCCAGCGCCTTCCACCCCGAGCTGACCACAGACCGGCGCGTGCAGAAGATGTTCCTGTCGATGATCGAGGAGTAGAGCCGCGGAGAGCCGTTGTCCAGTCGTTTGGAGGGGCCGGTCTCCGTCCCGGCCCGGTCGTTTTCCCAGCGGTCAGCCACCAGCTATCAGCTATCAGCGAACGGCAACCCGAGCGGCCATGAGGCGCGTGTCGAAGCGACTGCAGCGAAGTCGAGCGGAGGTGCCGCTGTGAAGGGCGTCATCCTCGTCGGCGGGCTGGGCACACGGCTGCTGCCCATGACTCGCGTCACCAACAAGCACCTGCTGCCCGTCTGGCGCTTCCCCATGGTCTACTACCCGCTTTACGTGCTCGTGGAGGCCGGGATCCGCGACATCATGATCGTCACCGGCGGCAACAGCCCCGGCGACTTTCTGGAGCTGCTGCACGACGGCAGCGAGTTCGGCCTCGAGCACCTCACCTTCACCTATCAGCGCGGCGCCGGCGGCATCGCCGACGCCCTGCGCCTGGCGCGGAGCTTCGTCGGCGACGATCGCGTGGTGGTGATGCTCGGCGACAATGTGCTGGGCGGAAGCATCAGGGAGCACGTGGCAGCTTACCGCCGGCAGCCCTCGGGCGCGAAGGTCCTGCTCAAGGCCGTCCACGACCCCGAGCGCTTCGGCGTGGCGGAGATCGATGACGAGGGCCGGGTGCTGTCCATCGAGGAGAAGCCCGAGCAGCCGAAGAGCGATCTGGCGGTCGTGGGCGTGTACATGTACGACCAGCGCCTCTGGGAGATTCTGCCCACGCTGACGCCCTCTGCCCGCGGGCAGCTTGAGATCACGGACGTGAACAACGCCTACCGCGAGGCCGGGGAGCTGACCGCGGAGGTCCTCAATTGCGCGTGGTCTGACGCCGGCACCCCTCAGAGCCTCCAGCGCGCCTCACAGATCGCCCGCGAGTCCGACTTCTGGCAGAGCGCCGACCTGCCTGCGGGTGACGAGTAGTCTCAGGAGCTGCAAGCTGCAAGCTTCAAGCTCCAAGCTGACGACTCACGACTGCCTCACAACACATGCCGCGGCCGTGTGTCGTCAGCCGCTATGGAACGGTCGTCCGGAGCGGCGTGGTCCTCAGAGCAACCGGCCGTTGGTCGTCAACCGTCATCGTTGTGGCCCCGGCGCCCTGGAGACCTGTGGTCTCACGGGGGCGGGCCTCCAGGCCCGCTGTCGTTGCCGTCGGAGGGGCCGCACGACGACGGATGCGAAGCAGCCGGAGGAGGCCGGCCCAACCACGAAGGCAATAGTGCGGTAGCCCACGGTCTCGACGAGCGCTCGCGCCTCCCGCGGCGCCTCCTCGCTGTGATCCACGCCCACAATCAGCGCACCACCGCCGGCATCATCTGCCGCGAGGCATGACGAGTAGCCGCTGCCGCTGCACACGTCCAGCACGCAGCGCCCCGGCGGCGGTGGCGGTTTGCCCTCCCTCCGGGCCTCATAGCGCGCCGCCAGCGCCGCTCTGACGCGCATGATCAGATAGGGCGGGCTGAACGCCTTGGCGAGGCGGCAGACGCAGACCTCCCGCCGGCACGTGCACGGGAGCCCACCGGGCTCGCTGCTCAGCCGCATGAGGGGCACGCCGCTGCCAGCGGCCAACCCGGCAAGGTCCCTCGCATCCGCGTCCACCAGGATGATATCAGCGTCGGGACAACCGACCGTACCGGGGTCTTCCGTTCGGATCGTGACATCGAGCCCGTGGCGCTGCAGACAGGCCGCGATGAGCCCGGCGAGGGCCTCGTCGGGCTCCAGGAGCAGGCACGAGTACTGCCTCATATCCAGGCGGCTCATGGCGCTCACCTTGGGGCTGCCTCAGTCCGGCTCAGGCTCTCCCGATCCGCGCCGACGTGCCAGCATTGCGCGCACGCCGACGTAGGCCAGGAAGCCCCAGAAGACCACCGTCACGCCGATCACCAGCGCCAGCCGCCACTTGGGGAACTCGTCCCAGAACCACCAGCCGGCCTCGGCCAGCTTCAGCGCCACGGCCACCTGCAGCAGCGAGCCCAGGGCGGTCCAGATCAGGAACGGCCCGGCCCGCACCTCACCCAGGCCCGCCGCAATCGAGGCCCAGGGCCGCACCTGGCCGACGACCCGTGCTGCGAACACCGTCACGGAGCCGTGTGCCTGGTACCACCGGTGCAGCCACGCCACGGCCCTCTGCAGGCCGCCGCCTCGCTGCGCGCGGGCCACGATGGCGTTCTCGCCCGCCCGCCCCAGTGCGTATCCCAGGATGCTGCCCGTGAGGTGCGCCACCGCGCAGATCACCACTGCCGCGATGAAGCTCAGCCGGCCCGTGCGGACGAGGTCCATGGCGACGATGAAGGCCAGCGTGGTCGGCAGAGGGATGCCCACGTTCTCGATGGCGAGGATGAGGAAGACCCCGATCGCTCCGTGGTCTCGGATCCACTCCAGCAGCGCCTCAGCCACCGGTGTCCTCCAGGTCCAGCACCATGACCTCCCACGGAGCGCGAGTGTCGTGCGCCTGCCCGACGCTGCGGAAGCCCGCCTTCTCGTAGATGTGCCGGGCCACCTCGTTGTCGGGCCGCACCTCCAACCGAACGCGCCGGGCGTCCTGCCCACGCAGGTACTCCAGCGCGGCGCTGAAGAGTGCCTTGCCCAGGCCCCGGCCCTGGCCCCGCGGGTGGACGGCGAGGGACAGGACGCGTGCGGGCACGTCCGCCTCCGGCAGATCAGCGTGCCGCCAGAACATCAGCTTCTCGCGAGCCAGCCGCAGGGCTGCACCGAGACCCACGCCGTAGCGGCCCGTCAGCCATCGCCACAGGATCCCCGGCAGCCGCCGCACGCCGGCAGCCCGGATGCGCCGAACGGCGCTCGGACACACGACATACCCGGCCGGCTGGCCCTCCACGTCCGCGACCAGGAAGCCCTCCGGCTCGGCGGCCAGGCAGATGCCCATGATATCCGCGATGGCCCTCGGCCGGATGCCCTCCAGCCCCAGGTCGCGCACCGAGTCCTGAAAGGCCGCCAGGTAGATCTCCGCCACCGCCGGCATGTCCTCGGGCCGCGCCCGGCGGATGTCGGGCACGTCACTCTCCGCCATGGGCTGATCGCCTTCCCTCACTCCGGCCGGATCGCGGTTACCGCCCCGCTGCTGGTGGCGATGATCAGCGCGGGTCCATCGGGGGTGTCGAGCAGCGCCATGCCCTTCGCCGTCGGTCGTCCCTCGACCGTCCCGGCGCGCACGACCTCGCCAGTTGCGTTCAGAGCGGCCACGGTGCCGTCGTCGCAGGCGCAGACCAGCCACCGGCCGTCATGGCCCGCCGCCACGGCCGCCATGGTGTTCACCGGGCCGGGCATGGCGCGCGCCCACTCCTTGTTCAGCTCGTGGTCAAGGCACACCACCAGCGCGCTGGAGGTGGCGGCGACGACCTCCATCGTCCCGTCAGCGTCCAGGTCGGCCACCACCAGGTCGCGCATGTTCCGCGTGGGGGCATCCCGGCCCGGGCCGAAGCTGGCGTCATACAGCGCCGTGCCGCCCTCATCCCACGCGGTGACGCGGTTCCAGCTCCCGTTGATTTCGCTGATCACCTCGCGCTCGCCGTCACCGTTGAGGTCCTCGTAGAACAGGTGGTAGCGGTTCAGCGACGACCAGCCGCCCACGTAGGTGTGCCCTGGCGGGACGGCGTTGAAGCCGCGCTGGCCTGCATCGAGCGTCTCGCTGTTGATGATGCCGACGCGGTGCGTGCCGTTGATGCGCCGCGCCGCCAGCAGATTCACGCTCTCGTCGGGCCCGTCGATGATCTGGAACACATGCGGGTCGCCCCAGAACTGGGGCATGCGGTGCACGAGCTGTCCGTCCCCGTCAATGAACTCCAGGGTGCAGGCGCTGCCGATGATGCACTGGCTCTGTCCGTCGATGAAGTCCGCGGTGTAGACGCCCCAGATGCCGGCGTGGGCGGGCGCGGACTTGAACCAGTAGGTCTTCGCTGCCCGGAGGACCGCCGGGTCCATCTCTGACACGAACACCCACTGCCGATCTCCCGCGCGGTCGAAGGCGATGACCTTCTCGTCCGCGCAGCCGGCCAGCAGCAGCTCGTGCTCCGGCCACCAGTGGACCATCCTGATGTCGCCGTCGGCCTCCGCCATCGCCACCTCGGAGCCGTCGGGAGCGAGGATGTGCACCCGCGTGGCCTCCGCGGCGCAGATGAGCTGCCCGTCCTGGCCGTCGGGGATCGTTATGACATCTCGCACTGCCCCGCCGACGTTCGTCGCCATGACCTCAGGCAGCTCCGCGACCTCGGGCAGCGCGCCAGGCGGCTCTGCGGCCGCGGCCTCGGCACGGAGGGCCTCGGCCTGGACCCGCCGCTCCTCGAGCCAACCGGGCAGGCTCGCGAGAGTATCCTCCGGCGGCCGCACGCCCGTGATCTCGTGCTCGCCAGCGTCCAGCGCGATCTCGATCATGCCGTCGGTCGCCTCGACGCGACGCTGCTGTCCGTCAACGGTCATCTGACCGGGCGCGGCCCGCACCCGCAGCGTCCTCGGGCCGTCGGCCAGTGCGGTGACCGTGCCAGTCTCGAAGTCCCAGCTCAGCTCCAGTGGCTCACTGGCAGCAGCCACGGGGCCATCAGCGGTTGCCGCCACCAGCCCTCGTGCGTAGAGGTGGCTCTGGGCGATGATGGCCAGGTCGGCCTCGGTGCCCTCGTACTCGCCCGCGACCGCCACCGCCGGCTCGGGCAGCCCCAAGGCCGCAGCGTTGTCCGCCAGACGGAGGCACGAGAGGTGGCGGTCGTCGCCGGGAAGGTCCGCGCCCACCAGCGAGAAGAACGTCAGCCGCCGGCCCTGCTGGGCCGCGCCGGTCCACTCCAGCGTGTGCACGTTGCCCTCCTGCTGAGCGCGCACGGGGTCGGAGGGCAGGATCTCGTGGCGCACCGCCCCCGGCGGCTCCTCCGGTGCGTCCTCGGGCCTGATGCTCACACCGATCAGGCCGATGTAGGAGCGCTCACCGGTCCTGCCGCGCTCCACGACCTCCACCCGGAGCGTGTGCTCGCCGGCCTCCAACCGATGCTCGCCCAGGTCAGCGCGCCCGGGCTGGGCGGCCGGCGCGTATGAATCGTAGCGACCGCCCACCCTCTCGCCGTCGAGGTACATCTCGAAGACACCGCGGTCGAGGTAGTTGAGAAAGTCCGCGTACACCTGGCCCTCGATCGGCTCGGGCAGCGCGAACCGCATCTCCAGGTAGTGACCGACCTCGGTGGCTCGCATGAGCCGGATGCCCAGGCTGTCCAGCTCCGCCACCCACTCCCCGCCGGTCGGCTGGCTGGCGTAGCGAGAGTTCAGCGCCCGGATGCTGTGCCAGCCCACCGGCGTGTAGGGGCCGCCGACGGTGCTCACGCCAAGGACGTTGCGCTCGGGGTCCCACTGCGCGCTGGGTGTCTCCCACAGCATCTGCACCTGGATGTTCTCGCTGCTCTCGCGCATGGTCAGCTCATCCGCCACCAGCGCGTAGCGGCCGATGCGCTGCGCCAGCGTCCGCCGCCAGTTGCAGTAGGCCGCGTCCGGCACCTCGCCCACGCAGACGGCGGTGTCTCCCACCACCGCACAGTGGCGCAGGGCCGCGTCCATGGCGATGACCGGCTCTACCATCCCGTCCACGCGGGTCAGCACCTGGTTGCGATAGCCCTTCAGCAGCGTGGCGCCGTCGAGGCGCAGCTCCAGGATCGCGAAGGTGTGGTAGGGGTTGCGCGAGGCGCCGTTGAAGCCGTCGATGAGGATGAAGTCGCCGGTGGCGTCGGGGGCGGAGCGGAAGCTCCCGAACAGAAAGGAGTCCTCGAAGGCCAGGCCGCTGGCCCGCGCCTCCCACATCGGCATGGGCAGTGGATTGATGCTCCAGTGCCCCACCATGTCCACCGGCATCTCCGGCTGCAGGTGCTCCTCGGGCCAGAAGGACTGCCCCAGCCGCGGCACATCCAGGTCCTGGTTGGTGCGCTGCAGATACTCCAGCCACCGCCCGTCCTGCGTCAGATACGCCGCGCGGTGCAGGTAGGTGATCGAGGCCGAGCGGAGGTCCCAATCGCCGCTCTTGCCGGTGCACAGCATCTCCTGGCCCCGCAGGAGCGTCTCCAGGCTCCCGCTCTCCAGCGGCCCCCGCCAGCCGGCGATGAGCATGAAGCGCAGGATCGGCGCCGTCCCGGTGTTGTACCAGAACAGGTTGTCGCTCTCGCCTGAGACCCAGGCGTGCTCCTCCAGCGGCGCGAAGTGCATCTTCGCCCCCAGCATCCCCTGCTCCCACACTGGATCGCCGTAGTCCTTCGCGAAGTATCGCGCCAGGCAGTAGAGCGAGATGGCGGAGTACTGGCCGTGGCGGGAGCCGACGTGGCGCGCCGGCGATTGGAGGCGATAGATGCCCTCGCGTGCCCGCTTCTCGAGCTGCCGGGAGAAGGCGTTGGTAACGCGCAGGCGCTCCTCGTCACTGAAGGCCGGACTCTCCTCGATCAGGTCCCAGAACAGGATCATCATGTGCGCGTTGTAGTGGTAGGGTCCCTTGAGCGGATCGTCCTTGTTCTCGATGCGCTCCCCGTCGATCTCCGCGATCTGCTGCTTGGCCTCCTCGTCCGGGAATGCCAGCCGGATGAACTGCCGCGCGTGGTACTCGTCGCCGGTCATGTAGTAGGCCGCGGCGTGCTTCGAGATGGAGTTCCAGCCGAAGTAGCCCGTCGAGCCATAGCCCTTGGAGGCGTCCCAGATCTGAAGCTCCCGGACGTCGCGGGGGAACTGCACGCCCTCGCCCAGCTCGATCTCCATGAGCCGCCCCACGCTCAGCTCGCCCTGGCCGCCGCCGGCCTGATTGAGCGCCGCGACGAGCGCCTCGGCGGCCTCCGCCACGCCCTGGTCGTCGCTGCCGCCGGTGAAGACCACGTTATGCCCGTCGCCGAAGGGGTTGTGCAGCGTCCGCACCACGTGCCCGCCCGGCCCCGGGTAGCGCAGGTCCAGGAGCGTGTAGAAGCGGTTATACAGCTCCTCGATCATGGCATTGGTGGAGCGGTTGCCGATGCAGATGAAGCTCTGCGTGAGCTCGCCATCATCCGGCGGCACCGCCGCGGCCGGATCGTCGTCATCCACAATCGGCGGCCGCACCCCGGTGATCTCCTCGATGGCCTGAGCAATGCGTCGGGCCTCCATTCCATAGCGGCCCGAGGCCACGATCGCCACCCGCGCCTCGCCGTCACGCACCAGATCGGTGGTCAGGTGCAGGTCCTTGAGCTCCTCGTAGACCGGCGGGACGGGCTCGGGTGGTGGTGGGGGAGGGGGAGGCGGCGGCTCCACGCCGGCCACCAGCCGGGCGTCATCGATGATGAACTCGGGCGTGACGTCCCGGTGAGTGTAGAGGTAGACCCGAGCGTGGGTGGTGTCCGGTGGCGCCAGCCCCCGCACGGAGATGGGCGTGAACTCCTCGGCGCTCGCCGCTCCCATTCCCGCCTGGACGAACTCGTTCGAGGGCATGAAGCGAAGCTGGATGTAGGCGCCGACCGCGGAGGCCGGGCGCACCGCCTTCACCATCACGCTGGCCTCGTAGCCGAGATTCCCCTCGACCTCCACGTCCTGGTGGATGCCGATCTCCTTTGCCGGGTCGCCGTCGCGGATCAGAAGCGCATGGGCGCTCTCATGCCCCGGCTCCACCAGCTCCAGCCCCGAGTCCTGGCCATCGCCCTGGTAGAGGCTCCAGCCCTCCGGCACGCCGAAGGGCTGGCGGTCGGTCATGCCCTCCTCGAAGGAGGCGTTTGCGAACGGCACGTCGGTGACGTCATCCTGAGACCAGCCATCGGCTATTGACATGAGGCTCAGCGCTCCCAGCAGCAACGAGACGCTCAACGCCCTTGCGTGCATTCCTCTCACCTCTCCACTGCGTCCGGTCGGCAGACGCCCGGCTCCACCGATCCGCTACCCAGTTCGCAGCCCGCCACCGTGGCTCCTCCCGCCACTGATGAGGCAGAACGAAAAAGGCCCCGGGGCCAGCATTGACCCCGGGGCAGATACGCGCGAAGGACTACAGGCCGGGCGGTTGAGCGGTCCAGCCGCTCCAGTCCGGATCGAACATCGTCTGGTCCGCGATCCATTTCGCGTGGCCGTCGCAAAAGCCGACGTTGTTGCCTCCGTTGTGGCGACCAGGCCTGGGGATGCCGTTGTTAGGGAAGGCACTACTGAACCCGAGCGTGTACCGGCCAAGCGGATAGATCCAGACCATGTTGTATTCGGGATGTCCTTCGCGTTCGCATTCGCTGAGCATGACAGCTTCCGCCGGTTTGTCAATCTCGGCAAGGCTGGCGGAAGCGCCCGGATTCCAGGACCACCTGTCCAATGCAAGTGTCGCGAACATGGCGCCGTAGGCGTACGGTTTACGGGGGGCACTTGGGCAGGCCAGAATGTCCCTGTTCTTCATGTATGGCTCCGTCAAGTCCATCCACCAGTAGGTCCCGCTCGCGTTACCATTGTTCAGCGGCGGCAGGAACTCATCGTAGTCATTCGCGTACATCATGAAGGCCAGCGAAATCTGCTTCACGTTGTTCAGACACGCAGTCTGGCGTGCCTTCTCCCGGGCCCTCGCGAACACTGGAAAGAGGATCGCTGCCAGGATCGCGATGATCGCGATCACGACCAGCAGCTCGATGAGGGTAAAGCCACGTTTCATCTCCGACACCTCCGCCAATGATTTCAGACGCTATTTGGGTATTTCGCCCCCACTCTTGGCCATTCCTGCTTTAAACCTTTGTGAATGTCCGTAACGTACACACTCAGCGAACGCAGGGGGTGCCAGTCCACGGGGGGGGGCCACAATGCGACATTGCGCGGGTGTGACCGTTGCTGGTGCTGGCAGGTGGGTACATCCTCAGACTCGGGCCGCCGTGCGTGGTTGCCGGCTGCCGATCCCCCGCCTCACCTCACGGCCACTCGATCAGCCCGGGCAGCTCGTCGCGGTTGGGCAACAATCCAGTGTCCGGCCCCCTCAGCGTTCCGCCCGCGATGCCCATCTCCTGCAGCGCGCGCAGCGAGTCCTCGGGTTTCCCGCGGAAGAAGTGCTGCACCGGATAGAATGGACCCCACCACTCGTAGCGCTCGTCAAGCGTGAACAGCAGCCCCTCCACCGCGCGCTCCAGCATCTCCGGCGTGCGCCCCATCGCGAAGACCACCTCGCCTGTGCGGCCGAAAACGCCGGCGGCGGTCCCCATCTCCTCCCGGAGCTCTTCGGGCACATCATCCAGCAGGCCGATGACCACGCGCCGGCCCTCGGGCGCCTGCTCCGGCGCGACGATGGGCAGCTTCACCGTCTGAGGCTCCTCGACCGCCCAGCGGTAATACTCCCGGAAGTACTCCTGGACGCGGAATGCGAGGTCGCGCGTGTCGCCGGCCGCAACCACGTTGCAGTTCGCCCTCCCATCGGCCACGAAGGCATAGTCGAGCAGCGCCTGCCTCTCGCCGCGCAGCATCACCGGCGGCCGCCACACGACCGTGAAGCGGTTCGTGCCCGCGTTCAGGATCAATCGTCCCCCGAGCGATCCGCTGGTCAGGTACTGCGCCTCGGCCAGGGTTGCCTCTGGCTCCACGGTCGGCGCCAGCGCCCCATCGGGCAGCCAGATGGTCACTGACGTCTCGCGATCCTCCGCGGCCTCGACCTCGAAGGTCATCGAACACCGCTGATGCTCGTGGAGGTCCCCGGAGACGGTCACCCGCTCGGCAGTTCCCGCGGGCATGCGCATGACAGCCCGATAGGCGCGCACGTCTCTGCCGGGCACGCTCACTGCAAGGCGCGGCTGCTCGCCCGTGAGCTCGGTGACCGTCGGCTCGCCCGACCACTCCAGGAAGGCCAGATCGTCGCCCTCCGCCACGTGCTCGGTATTCACGGCCAGCCTGTCCTCGATCGGCTGGTATCCCTGATTGCCCACGCCGAAGGCCATCCCCAGGCCCGAGCCGTAGCGGCTGACGAGCAGGTCGCTCTCCTGCGGCTCCGCGGCGATGACCGGCTCCCAGCCCAGGTCGGCAACCTCGACGAGCATCGGCGCCGCCTCTGCGAGCTTCGGCACGCCGCACATGAAGCGCGCGTTGGGCACGCCGCCGTAGTAGAGCGAGCGGATGAGCAGGTCATCGCGGAGCCGCCGGAAGGCGTCCGCAGTCTGCTCCGGGCTCAGCTCCTCCCACGGGATCCAGTCGTAGTACTTCGGGTCATAGCTGTGCCACCAGTTGAACATGATGCGGCCCGAGAGCATGCGCAGCCGCAGGATGCGCTCGCGATAGCCGGGGTTGCCCATGGGGTGGAACTCCAGCAGCGCGGCGTCGGTGCGCACCGCGTCGGCGGAGAGCGTGGGCAGCTTGAGGTTGGTGACCATAGCCGTGCGGTGGTCGCCGGTGTGCTGGTCGCGCACCACCTGCATCTGCTCGGCGAAGCCGATCCCCTCGCCCACGAAGGCCCGCCCATTCTCGAAGGTGGTGCCAGGAGAGCGGAGGGCGCTGGGGCCCCAGTGCGGGATGAAGCCGAACACGCTGTCGAAGGCCACTCCGGCCGGCCGGAAGCGCTCTACGATCAGCGGAATGGCGTCGCGGAGGTACTGCCCGTAGCTGTTCGCCCACGGATAGACGTTCCAGCATGGCACGAACTGGTAGTAGCCCAAATACTCGGTAGGGGGATTGCGGAAGTATGAGTCCGACCAGTACTTTTCCACGAGGCCCTTCTCGACGTATTTGAGGTGCATGTAGTAAGCGACCGCCACATCAGCCAGCTTGGCATCCTCATGGACCCACTGGCGGATGCGCTGCCGCACCTCCGGCAGGTTCTCGGCAGTGAGGGACTTGCTGACCTCCCCGCGGCTGCGCGTCCACTCCCCGAGCGAGCGCTCCGTCACCGCCCACTCGCCGGGCCGCGGCGCCGGCGCGTAGCCCCACTCCCACTTCGCGTGCAGCCGGCGGATGAGGTCAGCCGCGAACTCCTCGCTCTCAGGATCGGTCCAGGAGCGGTAGAGGCTTCCTGCCGAGGCCATGTGGAAGCGCGGGTCAATGTCCGTGGCGCGCTCGTAGGCGTCGGGAAAGAGGGCCCAGTGGTGCTCGAAGGCGCCCCGCCATCCAAGCTCTCCGTTGAAAAACGTGAAGAGGAACTCCAGGCTCTCCGCCTCGCGCGGGGAGATGCACAGGCGGCTGCCCAGTCGCCAGACCCTCTGGTCGTCCTCCATCCGCAGGCTGCTGTGCAGCTCGGTGAGCATATTCCAGGGATTGACCGCCAGCAGAAGCCCCATCATGTCGTCCCACAGGCAGGTGACCGGCGTCACCGCTGAGGAGCCGTGGTAGGCGATGTCCGCCTCGCCAATCTCGTGGGGCGTGAAGTTGAAGCCGTCGAACCAGTATAGCTGGCCCTTCATCGGGAGCGGCACGGGCAGCGGCAGGCTTACGTCCAGCCAGCGGTCGCGTTCCCCGTGGTTGGTGATGGTCACCATCACCGCCAGCCCCTGCTCCCGCATGGGATTGACGCGACCCTCCACGGCGAGCTCGCCGTCGTCTGAGGTGAAGTGCACCGTGAAGCCCGCGTCCCCCACCTCCGGCTCTCCCTGCTGCTCGAGCTCGATCTGCCTCGGTCCATCGGCGGGGACCGTGGCCTCGATGGGGTCGGTCTCGCCATCCGGCGTGTTGATCCAGAAGCGGCAGCGGGCAGTGCCGTCCTCGATGCGCAGTGGATGATCCACGGTGAACCAGACGATGCCGCCGTCGATGGCCGAGTGGAACATGCGCGCTTTGATGGCGGTCCCGTCGGCCATCCACTCCAGCGCCCGCTGCCGGTCGGGTCCCACCTGTAGCAACAGCTCCGTGCCCCGCGCGTCCTCCCGGCCGGTGGCCTCATCCGCGTCCGTGTCGATGTAGACGCCGATGGCCTCCTCCTCGCCAGGCGCCTCCGCCAGCTCCACGCGCCACAGGTAGCGATGGCCGCTGAGCCACACCATCTGCACCGAGCGCACCGCGCCGTCGCTGCTGCAGACCTCCCCCAGCCCCGCCAGCGCGTCCTGCGGCAGGCTCAGATCGCGCAGCGGCTCGGGGAGCTCGGCGGGATCTGCGGGAGGCGGGGGAGTATGGTCGAGTATCTCGACGAGGCCCTCCCGCCTGACTTCGACCTCGACGGTGCGCCTCTTCAGCTCGTCCTCCTGCGCCGCCGGCGAGGTCGCCACTGCCAGCAGGCTCAGGATTGCGAGTGCTCGAGTGCGCGTCATGGCAAAGCGCCCCATCATCAGTGAGGCACCCGCCGGAAGTCGGCGGGAGCCTGTTGGCTCGTCATTGCGTTTCGCGCGGCAGCGGCCACGCACCTGCCGGCTACGAGGGCCTCAGCGCGTAGCTCTCCGCTGTCGCCGGCAGGCGAGGGATGTCCTGCGGCACCGGCCATGGGCCTGAGAAGCTGACGCTCAGGGCCTCGCCGTCGAGCCGCGCGGTCAGGCTATGGTCGGCCACCGTCGCCTCACCCGCCGGCAGGTCGCCGCGCACCAGCAGCTCGCCCTCCGAATCGATGACCAGCTCCGGACCGCGCCCCGGCGACGCGTCGGCGTGGATGAGCGTGACGAAACTGACGCTCTCGCCAGGCGCCGGCTGCCGCACGCGGTCGAACTTGTGGATAGGCGGCTCGGCCCACGGATAGACCCCGGCCTCGAACTCCCGCTCCCAGTCGGCGTTCGTGTAGGAGCCCATCTCCACTGGCGCTGAGGGGTCGAACTGCAGCGTCAGCCACCGGCCATCCTGCTCGCAGCGCAGCAGGCCATCCTCAAGCTCCACCTCGCCGAGCATGTTGAGCTGGCAGCGCACATCCGCGACATCCTCCGGCACCGTGACGCGGTCGATCACCAGCGCGCAGCAGTCCGCCAGCCACACGATGCTCCGCAGCCAGTCCACGCCCCCGTAGCCCACCAGCGCGCTCTGCACCAGGCTCAACGGCCCATCCGTCTCGGCGGTAAGCAGGGCGCAGAACGGCGGCGGCAGCGCCAGCTCTCCGTCCTCGCCCACCACCAGCAGCGTGTTGTGGTCCTGTGGCCCCAGCTCCCGGCCGCTGTAGGCCGTCTGGGCGCCGTTCTCGCCGCTGGGCTTGCCGTAGCCGTTGTCCACCAGCCACAGGCGCTCGGCGGCGGTGTAGCTGATGATGGCGTTCTGGTCGTAGTGGAAGTGGCTGCCCACCGAGTAGCAGTCCAGCAGGAGGTACTGCCCCGCCGGGTGATGGCCGTCGCGCAGGGCGATCTTGTCGCAGACGTAGGCGCGCGGCATCGCCGGAGCCGCCATCTCGGGGAAGTGCGGATCGAGCGGCAGGACATCGACGGTCGGAGGAGGCTCGGGCTCTCGCGGCTCGACGCGCGCTGAGCCGGGCACCTGCAACAGCAGCCCGGTGCTCCAGCCAATCCCAGTGTCGGGAACGGCTGACCACAGCTTCTCCGCCCACCACTGCGCGCCGGGGTCGGCGACTCGGCCGGCGATGGTCTCCAGCAGCGCCGCGTGGCGCGCGCCGCCCGAGATGGGCCGGCCCACGTCGCCGAAGCCCGCCGGGTGGCCGAGGTTGTCCGTGGTGGCGATGAGGCCGTGCACCAGCCCCTCGAAGATACTGTTGTCGCGGTAGTCCTCCTCGCCGTTGAGCGCATCGTAGAGCAGCTTGTGCTGAGGGACCAGCCACTGGTAGCCGTTGGCGTCCTCCCGGTGCTTCACGCAGCGCTCGATGGGTCCGCTGAAGGTCGCGTCGGCCAACTCCAGCCAGTCCTCCGCCTCGTCCAGGTCGTAGTAGTCGGCGAAGTAGCGCCCGGCCATGAACAGCCCCAGCGCCGGGAAGGTCTCGTGGTTGTGGCGCAGCCGCCCCTCCTCGATCGGCCACCGCTCCCGCTGGTACCCGCGGGTCATGTGGAGCATGGCCAGCAGGAAGTTGGTCACGATCAGCCGCTCCTCGTCGCTGAAGACGTCCTCCTCCTCCAGCAGCTCCCAGGCCAGCACCTCGTCGTAGATGGCGAAGTCGAAGTCGCCCGTGTAGCTGGCGCCGCCGGGGAAGTTGCAGTAGTAGTCCATCTCTGCCAGCAGCAGGTGCCGGAAGAGCTGCAGAAAGCGCCGGTCGCCGGTCAGATGGTACAGCCGCGCCGCCAGGCTCCCCGCCCGCACGGGCCCGCGGTTGTAGAGATCGTGCTCCGGCCCTCCGCAGTCCAGGCAGGTCGCCACCCACCGCGCGAACTCCTCGACGTCCTCGATCTCCCGATGCTCATGCGCCCGTCCCCAGAACGCCATTGCCGCCAGCCGCCGCTTCCAGTCCTCCCACCCGCCCAGCCACGCCTGGGCCTGCTCCCCCGGATGCACCTCACAGACCCCATCCAGGACGATGGAGGCACCGCGCGTGTACAGCCGCTCCCGCAGGGCGTCAAGGCCGTCCTCGCAACTGCGATGATCGCCGCACAGGTGTATCACGTTGTGGCCCAGGCCGGCCGGGTTGTGCACTGTGCGCAGCAGCCAGCCGCCCGCGCCGGGGAAGCGCCGATCGGCGTCCAGCCATCCCCGGTCGCACAGCAGCGCCGCAGCCGGGTTCTCGTGCGCCCCGCCCAGCACCATCACGTGCGAGCCCGCAAGCTCCAGGAGGTCAAACTCCGTGCCCGGGTAGACCGTGGGCGCCGCGCCGCCGAGCGTCCGGATCATCTCGCACACCGCCCCCGCGCAGTCGGACAGGTGCCCGTCGGGAGCCACGAAGATCCGCGTCCTGGGCACGCCATCGGTCGATAGCGTCGTCTCCAGGTGCAGCGGCTTCAGAGACCGGATGTCCACCGCCGGGAAGGCGAACATGCCGCGCTCGCGGAGGTGCTCGTCCAGCGCCGCCTCGCCCTGCTGCTCCAGGATGCGCCGCTCGTCATCGTCCAGGTCCACCACCGTGGGCACGCGCGCAGTCCAGGTTGGGAACTGCCCCGTGTGCTTGCGGAGCTGCAGGCCGTGCTCGCGGTAAAGCGGCTCCAATGCGTCAACACAGAAGCCCATGATTACGCCTCCAGGTCGATCGTGTCACTCAGCGCGTTGATCTTGCGGACGTAGGCCTCGATGTCGAACTTGCGCTCCAGGCCGGCGGCATTCATGTGGAACGGCCGAGCCGCCTTCGCGCCCGCCGCTGAGGTGTCCGGCGCTTATGCGGCCTCCTCCGAAGTCCACGATGCCGTCAGGAGGGGCGAGCTTCCCTGCTCGCCCGGCCGTATGGGTAGCTACGAGCTGCCAGCGGTCAGCTATCAGCAACAGCGGAACGCCGTTGCCCAGCCGTCTGGAGGGGCGCGACTACGCTCGCGCCCGGCCCTTGTCGTGCCGTGTGGAGGGGCCGGACCACTGTCCGGCCCGCCGTTCCTTACCTTTACGCACATCGTGGCGAGTGGCGATTCGCTGTCTGCCGTCCGGAGGGGCCGCCTAAGGCTCCAGCGTTGTTTGCTGCAGCCGAAGCCGGCCCGGCCGTTGGCCGTCCGGGCCGCCGACTGCGTCACATCGCCCCCAGCGGGCCGACGTCGCGCGCTCCTGAGGAGCGCCCTCAGGCGGCCTCTCCACGGCCAACAGCCCTCCGCATGAGGCCGAATGTCTCCAAAGGTAAGGCCGTATGGAGGGGCCGGACCACTGTCCGGCCCGCCGTTCCTTTACGCACATCGTGGCGAGTGGCGATTCGCTGTC
>JAYENL010000052.1:0-2663 GCA_034722055.1 Armatimonadota bacterium | reverse complement strand
GCTCGTCCTCGGTCTTTCAGGACAACGCCAGTTCCATCTGCAGCCTCTCGATGAGGGGCGAGTCGTCTCGGCCGCTCAGCTCCCGCGCCAGGCGGCGCTGTTCTGCTGCAAAGGCCGCAGCTGCCCGATTGAGCAGCTCTCCCATGTACGAGGAGTGATGCTCACCATGATCGTAGCGTGAGTGGGCCACCTCATGACCGGCGTGGACGAACATCTTGATCAAGGTCTCATCAGGCCGTGAGCTCGCCAGGCGCACGGCACGCGGGTTGATCAGGTAGAAGACGCCCCGGCCGCCTGACACCCGCTCAGCGAACGTATCCGCGTCGAACACGAAGCCCACGCCGAACTGCTCCTCGACCTTGTTCGCCAACACGATCAGCTCCACCACCTGGGCCCAAGCAGCCAGCAGGCGCAGATTGTGCGGCGCCGAGATGTTCCGTCCCGTCCTGTCGACCCCCTTGATCTGCACCTGGAAGCCAAGCGGGCTTCTCCTGTCACCGCCCACGACTTGAGTGGCCTGACGAAAGGCCGATGCCCGCAGCGTGGCGTCATCGACGTCAGCGGCTCTCTGGTGCTGCGTCTCTTCCTCCCTTCCCAACCAGCGCCCCGCGTAGTACATGGTCTTCGGGCAGTCGTTGGCCCTGAACTGCCGCCGGTGGGATGTCAGAGGATTCCGGTGATGGGGTTCGAGCGCCGCATCGACGTCGTCCTCGATGACGTCCGACAGGGTCTCTCTTGACAGCGAAAACGGATAGTCCGCGTCCTGCGCCCTGGCCTCGGTCTCCACGTCCAGCACCCAGGCATCCGGATGGTTGGACAGTCGTTTGGTGAACTGAACAAGGCCGCTTAGCCGCACAAATAACCGTCCCGCCGAGTCCACGCGCCGCGTGCGCTGAACGCCTCGATGGCTGGTGTAGCGAAACGGTTCCACGTCGAGGGCCGGGATCTGGTGGAGTTGCCATCGCGTGCGCGCCTTCTGGCCTTCCGCCACTACGGTCTCCGGCCCTGTCCGCAGCCCGTCCAGGCGCCACCGTTGCAGTTGCTGGCCGACGTAGACGTCGACAGCGCACGGGGTGTCGCAGTGGGCCAGCCAGCTGATGGCCTCGGCCAGATCCCAGGAGCTGAAGCGCAGTTTGTGGTGGCGCGGGTCGTGTTTGGGCAGCGGGTCGTAGCGCAGCAACACGCGCGTTCCCTGGCGGGGCTGGTCGGCCTCCTCGATCGGCCGCCGTTCCCGCAGGTGATCCAGCGAGAGGTACAGCTGGTTGGTCTGCACCTCCCACCAGGTGCAGCCGCCGAGGATCACGGCCTTGGCGATGCCGAACCCTCCGGTGGCCCCGAGCCCCTTGTTCGTGGCCCCGAGGCACAGTAACTCGTCGATGATGGCATCCTCGTCCATCCCACAGCCGTTGTCCTGGCACACGATGTGGCCATACTTGAACGTCTCGTCGCCCCTTACGACGATGCTGATTTCCGGGTCTTGCCCGATCTGGCGACATGAGTCGCGGCTGTTCTGGAAGAGCTCGCGCAGGACGATGGGCAGCATGCCGTGTGAGTAGAGATTCGTGGCGAAGTAGCCCCACACGTCCACGCCGGTGGTGAAGGCGGGAATCCGTCGGCTCATCTCTTGCCTCCTGTAGTCGCTGAGACACTGTGGAGAGAGGGCGTCACATCGCACGTGGCCCTCTCTCCTGGCTTCGGGTGAGTCTGTCGCCGTCGCGGTCGCTCGTAGCCCTGTGGCGTCATCCTTTTCACTGTCGCCCGGCCTCGAGGCGTTGTACACCCTGGCCCCCAGCGCCTGAGCGTAATGCAGGGCCGCCACGGGCTCATCCTCGGCACAAGGGCCCTTCACGAGCGCTCTGACCGTCGCGTCCGCGGCCTCGGTGGAATCTAGGACGGGGACGCCGGCTGCCAGCGCGGCTTGCACGAACAGGTCCTCCATCCCGCCGTGCCCTTCGAGGCGCCCTTGATCTCGATAGAGGGTCCAGCCACCCGCTCCCACGTGGAGCATCGTAGCCTGCCTGAGATCGTCCACATGTCTGCACACCGCGTGCCGCTCCCGCCGCCGCGCATCGGCCACCATACCTTGCTCTCTCAAACAGCGGTGATACCACCAGCTCCTGGCATCCTGGAACAGCAGCCGCAGGACAGCGATGGAGAGCTCGCCATTCGGGTTGTCATCTCTCATGCATTCCCGTCCGTTCTCTCGAGCCCGCGCCTCTTCTCCTGCTGCAAGAAGCTCCGACAGGTCGCCCTTGCTCACCTCTGCACGGAACACGAGACCACGCCCTAGAACAGAGCGGCCTGCGCCACGACTCGATGCGCGGGCTCACCCTCGTCGACCTGCGACCGGTGTTCGACGCCGGCCACCCTGCAGATGCAGCCGCAGTCCGGGCAGCTCACATAGTGGGTGATGCAGCTCACGAAAAGCTCCTGCCCGCACTCGGGGCAGCGCCAGCGGTAACTAGCAGCCGTCAAGGTGACTTCCATGTCATCCCTCCCAATAGGATCGTCTTCTGTCTGATCGAATCTACTCACTATCCCACCCCGCCGTCAGCTCACGGCGCCTCTGAGCTCCTCCAGCGCGTAGCTCCAGTCGCCCGTTGCCGCCCACGCCTGGGCCTGTTCCCTGGGCACCCGGCCCTTATGCCTGTTGTACAGAGTCC
>JAYENL010000051.1:0-2671 GCA_034722055.1 Armatimonadota bacterium | reverse complement strand
GCCGCGGGCGAACACCGGATGGAGTACTGCCGGAGGCGCAACTACGCCATCATCGCCACCTTCGCCTTCACGGGCGTGCGGCGTGGCGAGCTGCTGGGACTGATGCTTGATGACGTGGACCTGATCGAGGGGACGCTGCGTATCGAGGATGGCAAGGGCCGAAAGACGCGAGTGCTGCCCCTGCTGGACGACGCGGGAGAGGCGATCGCGAAGTGGCTGGAGGTGCGCCGCGACAAGGGTCATGACTACCTGTTCACGACCACGCACGGCAACCGCATCCATCCCTCCCGGCTGCAGATTATCTGGAAGGGCATCCTGGAGCGCAGCGGCATCACCAAGCGGGGCGTGACCATGCACACATTGCGGCACACGTTCGCGACGCTGCTGCTGCGCAGCGGCCAGTGCGATCTGGCATCGCTGCAGAAGCTGCTGGGCCATTCGCGGCTGGACACCACAGCGATCTATCTGCACGTCGGCCCGCAGCAGCTTCGGGATGCGGTGAAAGGGCACCCGCTTGCACGGTGAGGAATTGGGGCTCGCCGTGTCTACCTGGCGAGATGTGCGCCGGTGGGCAATCAGGATAGGTGCCGCGACGGAGGTCTCCATCCCCTCTGCGCCGAATAGTCAAGCGTCCCAGCGGGGGGACTGCCCCCGTTGCCCTTCCACGGCACCGCACTTCGGTGATTCTTATGTCAGCAAGGGATTCTCGGCAGGGAAGCCTTGAGCTTGGGTTGCCGCCCTTCCGTAATCGCAACCTCTTCGCGCCACGTTATCTTCTCGGCGAGGACCGACTGAAGGCGCTGCCAGAGTGGCAGGAGCCCGACGGCCTTGAGGAGACCTTCCAGGCCATTCACGAGCGCTACCGAGACCACGCCGCCAAGTTCACCGGGACCACCAATGAAGCGCAGACCGAGGAGGACTTCATCCAGCCGGTCCTGCACGAGCTCGGGTGGACCTACGAAGTCCAGGAGCCGATTGCGGGTATCAACACCCGACCTGACTACGCGCTCTTCACTTCCGAGGAGGCCAAGAGAGAGGCCCAGGCCGACAAGGGCAAGCCCGAGTTCTGGGACCATGTAGACGCAGTCGGTGATGCCAAGCGCTGGGAGCTTGATCTCGACGCGGGACGGGCAGGGAACAACCCCTCCACGCAGATCAGCAACTACCTCTACCGCAGCGGGGTGCGGTGGGGAATCCTGACCAACGGCCGCCAATGGCGGCTCTACGAGCAGGACACCGCGCGCGGCGGCGACACCTACTACGAGGTTGACCTCGTTGACATCCTCAGCGCGGGTGACCTCGAGGACTTCAAGTACTTCTACCTGTTCTTCAGGCGCGACGCGCTGCTCCCCATCCGTGACGACAAGACCTTCCTGCAGCTCGTGTTCGAGGGCAGCGAGCGCTATCGCACCGAGGTCGGCGATGACCTGAAGGACGCCGTCTACGATGCCCTGCGCACACTGATGAACGGGTTCCTCGCGCATCGCCGCAACGATCTCAACGCCGACGACCCCGATACAGTGCAGCAGGTGCACGACATCTCGCTCATCGTGCTCTACCGTCTGCTCTTCTTGCTGTATGCCGAGGACAGCGGGCTGCTACCCGTCAGCGAGCCCGCGTATGAGGATTACAGCATGCTGCGGTTCCAGCGGGAGATCAACCGTCGCCTCCGTGCCCGCGAACCCTTCGACGCCGACCCCACTCTCCTGTGGCATCGCTTCCTCGAGACCTGTGCGCTCATAGACGTGCATGGACTGAAGCGGGACGACCAATGGGTCATCCCCGTCTACAATGGGGGCCTGTTCTCCTGTGAGCGGCATCCCCAGGTCGCTCACGAACCGCAGGCCGGCCACGGCCGCTGGGAGATAGGCGACCTCTACTTCGCGGAGGCCGTAGACCTGCTGGCCTATCGCCGGGAGCGATGGGACATCCCCGGACGCGACGATGTTGACTACGCCACCCTCGACGTGCAGCACCTCGGCAGCATCTACGAGGGCCTGCTGGAGTTGCAGCCCGAGATCGCTGAGGAGCCGATGATCGAGCAGCCGTCCTCGAATGGCCCTGTGGTCAAGAGGCGCTCGGAAGTGGCGGAGCCGAGGAATGTCGAAGGCGCGCCGCCGCGCAGGTTCGACATGGGCGAGGTCTACCTCGTCACTGACCGCGGGGAGCGCAAGGCCACGGGCTCCTACTACACCCCCGGCTACATCGTGGACTACATCGTCGAGCATACCGTCGGGGAGCTTGCTGAGCAGGCGGCGGACCAGGTCGAGCAGCGCTGGCAGGAGGTCGCTGAGGAGCTGGGATGCGAGGAAGTCGAGGACCTGGACACGCTCATCGAGGCCGCCGATACGGGCGATGAGCGGCGAGCTATCGAGGCGAAGAAGCGGTCGCTGCTGGAGCCCTACCTGTCGATGAAGGTGCTCGACCCCGCCATGGGCTCGGGGCACTTCCTTGTGGGCGCGGCGGACTACCTGTCATTCGCCATGGCGACCGACCCGCACCTGCCGCCCGTGCCCGAGGGCGAGAAGCCACAGTCCCACTACAAGCGCCTCGTCGTGCAGCACTGCCTGTTCGGCGTGGACCTGAATCTGCTTGCGGTTGAGCTGGCGAAGGTGTCCCTGTGGATGCACACCGTCTCCCGTGACAAGGCGCTGTCCTTCCTCGACCACCA
>JAYENL010000050.1:0-13740 GCA_034722055.1 Armatimonadota bacterium | reverse complement strand
CTGACATCGACGAGCTGGACGCGATCGAACCACGCCCGGCCATGGCACCGATAGAGCCCCAGCTTGATGAAGATGGCGTCCGCCCCGGGCTCCGCCCTGAAATCCCAGCGCATCGCCTCCCAGTCGGTCGTGCCGGTCAGCGTCCCGACGTCCCTGTGGCTGATCAGCTCCTCCCCGCGGTACTGATAGACCGCCGCGTAGGCGTAGCCGTCACCGGCGACGCCCTCGGTGCGCATGCGGGCCGTGAACACGTAGTCGTGGCCGCGCCGGGCCGGCAGCCATGCATACCACCGCCGCTCGCCGACGCCCTCGGCCGGCCGCACCTCCACCATGGCCGCCCCGTCACCCTCGACGGCGTGAGGCACGATCCGACACTCCTCGCTGTCGCGATGCCAGCGGCCGTCCACCTCTTTCCCGCCGGTGGGAGCATCCTTGGTGGCCTCGAATCCGCCGTCGGGCAGCAGGTTGCTGGGCCAGGCCAGCGCCTCCCGCCGCCGCTCCGTGAGGACCTCACGCCATCGAGCCCACTGGCCCCCCTCCCTCACGAGCGGCTCGTTGAGCGGATAGCCGCCGACCACGAGCAGCTTCCCGCCCACTGTGCAGTGGCCTATCAGCGCGCCCCGCACCTGGCGAGGATACATCGGCCCGTAGGGGAGCACTAGCAGGCCGTGCCGGCCCGACGACAGGGCCTCTGAGAGCTCCGTGGCATCAACAAGCTCCGTTCGGATGCCGGCCTCTGCGAGCACCTCAGCCGCCCACTTCGGCGGCATCCCCCCGGGCGGAAGCTCCAGGTCTTGCTGGTACCAGATGACGGCGCTGCGTGCGGCATCCGCCGGCAGAGGGCGGGTGCGGACCTCACCTGGCGCCTTCGCCACCCCGCCCTCTACCAGCGTCCAGTTGTCGAACCAGGCGCGTCCGCGGGCCCGGTAGAAGCCGAAGTGCAGCCCGATGGTTGCGGTGGCCGGGTTGACCTCGAAGGTGTAGCTGTAGCGCTCCCACCCGTGCGGCTCACGGAGTTGGACGAAGTCGCGGAACTGCACCAGGGCGCCGAAGTCGTCGTGCTGGTAGACGGCCGCGTAGGCGAAGCCGTCCGGCTCCTGCCGCACCTCCTGGGCCCGGATGTCCACCGCGGCGGTCATCGTGCCCCAGCCGGGCTGTCGCCAGATGACCTGTCGCCCGCCGCCGTGGGTGATGAGCACGCAGGGGTCTCTGGGCGCTCTCTCGACCACCTCAGCGTCGGGCGGAAGCTGCCATTTCGCGGTACTCTCGCATTCGCCGTTGATCACAAAGCTGACCGGCTGAGCCAGACAGAGAGCTGTGATCGCGAGCAGGCACGCCGGGATCACCAGACGCATCGTTTGTGCACCTCTCATGGAGGTCGCGCAGTGACCTCAGGCATTCTCTCGGACCCGATGCTCCCGCGTTCGGGCGCCGACCTTCAGTCGGCCAGGACCGCCGCCGCTGCTCCCCGGGGAAGCCGCACATCGACTGCTGCCCCCGCCTCCGTCTCGCCGACCGGATAATCGGACGCCGATGCTTCCCAGCCGCGCTTCCCCACGCGGGCAAGCCCGACCTGCGAACCCATCCCGCTGGTGGCGCCCTGCTCAAGACCCCAGACCCGGGCTTCGGCCCAAACGCCAGTTTGCGCGAGGCAGACAGCTCCCTTTGATTACGCAGGCCCCAGGCATTGACACGGAGCCGGCGAAGGACCCTTCATGCGCTCGAGCGAATGTGTCCGCACGTGACTGGGAAGGGAGGCGCTCGCGATGGGCGCACTGCCGACGCACGTGGCCGTGCTGGCGATCTGCGCCCTGATTGCCGGGTGCAGCACCGCGGGAGGCGACGGCGGCGTTCCGTGGCACCAGGTACGCGAGACGGCCGGACCGCTGCCGGTCGCGTATCGCACAGCGCTCGTCCGCGATGGTGCCGCTGCGGCGGTCATCCGGCCCGGGCCCGGGGCGGAGGAAAGCCCTTGCCCTCTCGGCTGTTATGTGGCATACTATACTTCGATACGCGAAATATTCCGGTATTGAAGCAATCGGAGGCGTTCATGGGCGACACCCGCGAGGAACTGACGGCGCAGGTGGAGCAGTACCTGCGCCGCATCTTCCAGCCGCATCTGCGCCCGCGGCACAAGCCTGCCGAGCTGGAGCTGACTCTCGGTCAGCTCGAGTGCCTGCACGCCATCAGTCGCCTGGAGGCGCCCTCCATGTCCGATCTCTCGCGTGAGCTGGGGCTGCCGCCGAGCAGCGTGACCGGGACCGTGGACAGGCTGGTGGCGGCAGGCAAGGTGCAGCGGCAGAGCGACCCCGAGGACCGGCGCGTGGTGCGAGTGGCGCTCACCGCGCAGGGCCGGCGGGATCGTGACCGGCATCGCCGACTCCGGCGCGAGCGCCTCGGCCGGCTGCTGGCCGCGCTGGACGACGACGAGCTGCGGGCGCTTCACACCGCGCTGGAGCTGGTCGCCCAGGCCGCCGACCGGGCCTCGCGCCAGTGACGCCCACACTCGTGCATCTGTCCTGGCTATCATCCCGCCGTTCGTCTGGGTTAGAGGTGTTCGGCGCGTGAAGTCAATGCGGCGCTTGAGTCGATTCATGGCGCCCTACTGGGTCTGGGCCCTGGTGGCCCCGGCGCTGATGGCGCTGGAGGTCGCCATGGACCTCGCCCAGCCCCGGCTGCTGCAGACCATCGTGGACGTGGGCATCGCCAACCAGGACGGGCCGCTGGTGCTGCGCACCCTGGCAATCATGATCGCGGTCGCCATCGTCGGCGCGGTCGGCGGCATCGGCTGCACGGTCTACGCCATTCGGGCGGCGCTGGCCTTCGGCGCCGACGTGCGCGCCGGGCTCTTCCGGCAGGTCCAGCGCTTCTCATTTGCCGATCTGGCGCGCCTGGAGACGAGGCGCCTGAGATCGTGGACGCCCCCGACGCCACGCCGCTTTCGGAAGTGCGCGGCCGGGTCGTCTTCGATGATGTCAGCTTCGGCTACGAGCCGGGTGTGCCGGTGCTCCGCGATGTCAGCTTCGAAGCCACTGCCGGCCAGACCGTGGCGCTGGTCGGGCCCACCGGCGCGGGCAAGACCACCATCGTCAACCTGCTCACACGCTTCTATGACATCGACAGCGGGCGCATCACCGTGGACGGCCACGACATCCGCAACCTGCGTACCGACGACCTCCGCCGTGCTCTCGGCATCGTGCTGCAGGATACCTTCCTCTTCGCCGACAGCGTGCGCGAGAACATCCGCTACGGTCGCCTCGACGCCACCGACGCCGAGGTCGAGGAGGCCGCGCGTCTGGCCAACGCCCACGCATTCATCACCCGGCTTCCCGACGGCTACGATACACAGCTGTCCGAGGCCGGGGGCACGCTCAGCGAGGGCCAGCGCCAGCTTCTGGCCATCGCCCGGGCGATCCTCGCCGACCCCGCCATCCTGATCCTCGACGAGGCCGCCAGCAGCGTGGACTCCCGCACCGAGGCCCACATCCAGGAGGCCATGAACCGGCTCATGGAGGATCGCACCAGCTTCATCATCGCCCACCGTCTGAGCACCATCCGCCGGGCCGACCGCATCCTGGTCATCGAGGACGGGCGCATCGTGGAGCGCGGCACCCACGAGGAGCTGCTGGACGCGCGCGGCGCCTACAACGACCTCTACACTGCTCAGTCCGGCGGGGAAGTGGCGGCGTAGCCTCAGCAGAACAGGTGCAGAGACGTGAGGGATCGAAGTAACGGTCAGCTCATAACGTCCGCCGGATATCATGGAGGAGCCAGATGAATTGCAGCAGCCTGTGCCTTGGGGTCATCGCTGTGTCGCTGGCAACGCCCCTGACAGTCGCCGCTGAGAACGATACGGTCACCTTGACGGGATGGGGTATCGACGCCAAGAACCTCGACGCCTTCATGGCCGAGGCCGAAGCAGTTGGCTTTGATGCCTTGATCACATGGTCAACGGATCCAGAGCTGCTCAGACGGGCCGTCGAAGCGGGCGCGAGGCACAACATCGGGGTATTCTCCTGCATCTCCCCCATGGGTCGCCTGGGAGAGCTTTGGAGCCAACGCTACCCCGAGCGCCCCGTTCCATGGCAGGTCATGAGCGAGGACGAGGAGGCCGCCCTGAGCTTCATCACGGCAGGGAGGAACAGATACATCATCCCCTACCAGTTCGGTGGCGAGCCCGTGATGACCAATGAGGTTCTGACCAACAGGATCATCTGCCTGAACAATCAGGAGGCCAGGGATCGCCTCAAGGCCCTGATTGACGACATCGCGTCAGTGCCCGGACTTGAGGGGCTGGCCTTCGATGGGTTCGGCTATCAGAATTACCATTGCTGCTACTGCGACCGCTGTCAGAGCCTGTTGGCGGAGTATGGGGAAGCACATCCCGAGCTGTCGCCTGACGAGGCCCGTGTGGCTTTCTTCCGCGATACCTTGGTCGATTACATCAACGATCTGGCTGACTACGCGCGCTCGAGGCGGGCGGACATAAAGACCAGCATCCATATCTGGCCGGTCTTCGCCCCCGATCCGCTCTACGGGAACCGGTTGGACGTTGACTTCTGCGGACAGACCGCGGCGTGGTACACCCTCTGGCCGGAGGAGAAGATCGCGGAATACAGCCGGATCATATCTCAGGCGGCACGGGAGTATCACCAGCGCCAGGAGGGCGTCTGCATGATCGGGTATTACCATCGCCCGGGGGAGTTTCCGGTCAAGGACGCCGCGCGCGTGGACATGGAGCTCAGGACGATGATCGAGAATGGCTGCCGCAGGATCCAGGTCTGCAGCGCCATCGATGTCATCAGGAACGAGGAGATATCTGAAGTGTTCAGGCGGTACTCCAGGTAGGTAGCGACGGGCAGGCAGGCCCTTCGGTGGGACGGACACTCCTGTCCGTCCGCCGTTCTCCCGGGGTCCGACGCCGCACGCACAGAGGAGGGCTTTCGGTGGGACGGACACTCCTGTCCGTCCGCCGTTCTGCGCCGCCACAGCGGACGCACAGGAGCGTGCGGAGGCTCGCACGTGAGCCGGGTTGCCCAGTTGCCCGTGGGAACGTGCGTGCACGGAACGACATGGCAGGCCGCCACGACGCACGCACAGGAGTGTGCGTGCCACGGAACGGCACGCCACGCTGCCTGCCGTGAAGACAGGGAGACCACCACGGAGGAGATACCCGCATGACACGCATTGCCGTCGCAGGCTTCTCGCATGAGACCAACACCTTTGCCCAGGGCCTGACCACCTTCGACGATTTCGTTCGTGGTCGTGGCTTCCCCGGCTTGATGACCGGACAGGCCCTGGTGCGGAGCCTCACAGGCACCGCGACGTGCACCGGAGCCTTCCTGGATGCGGCCGAGGAGCTGGGGTTTGAGATGCTCCCTCTGCTGTGGACCTTCCCCCAGCCGTCGGGCCTCATCGAGCAGGGAGCCTATGACCGGGTGCTGGCGATGCTGCTGGAGGAGCTGGAGGCGGCCCTGCCGGTTGATGGCGTGCTGCTGCAGTTGCACGGGGCCATGGTCACGGAGCAGCTTGAGGACGCGGAGGGCGACATCCTCACCAGGGTGCGTGAGATCGTCGGCCCCGAGGTCCCAGTGATGGCCACCCTCGATCTGCACGCGAACATCAGCCCGCTGATGGTGCAGCAGGCCGACGCCCTGGTCGGATATGACACCTACCCGCACGTGGACGCCTACCAGCGGGGACGGGACGCGGCGCGTCTGCTGATGGCAACCATGGAGGGGCGCGTGGAGCCGGTGGCGGCGCTGGCACAGGTGCCGATGCTCATCGGGCCGCCCCGCCAGTGCACTCTGATGTCGCCCATGAGCGACATCATCGACCTCGCTCACGAGGCCGAGGGGCGTTCAGGCATACTCAATGTAACCGTCGCCGGGGGCTTCCCCTTCGCCGACATAGCCGACTGCGGCGCGGCGGTGGTCGTCACCGCCGACGGCGATGCCGACCTGGCAGACGCCGCGGCGCAGGAGATCGCTGGGGCGATGTGGGACCGGCGCGACGACTTCCGCGTCCGGCTGACGCCCCTGGCGGACGCGATTGACCACGCCCTTCGCACCGGGGAGGGACCGGTGGTGCTGGCCGACGGCTCCGACAACCCTGGGGGCGGCGCCCCCTGCGACGGCACTGTGATGTTGCAGGCACTTATCGAGGCGAACGCGCCGCGCTCCACGGTGGCCATCATCGCGGATGCGGAGGCCGTGGCGCAGGCGATCAAGACCGGCGTCGGCCAGCAGGTGACGCTGCAGGTCGGAGGCAAGACCGACGACCGGCACGGGCCGACGCTGACGCTGACCGGATACGTCCGCCTCATCTCCGACGGTCGCTTCGCCAACCGCGGGCCGATGTACACCGGCGTCGAGGCGGACATGGGCCGCACCGTGGTCTTCGTGGTCGGAGAGGTCGAGGTGGTATTGACCGAACAGCGCATCCAACCCTACGACTGTGAAGCCCTCCGCAGTGTGGGGATCGAGCCACGGGAGCGCCTGTTGATCGGGCTGAAATCCGCAGTCCACTTCCGGGCGGACTACGGTCCCCTGGCCAGCGCCATCTTCGAGGTGGACACGCCCGGGATCCACAATCCCGATGTCACCAGGCTGCAGTTCCAGCGCCTGCGCCGGCCGATCTGGCCGCTCGATGACATCGAGGACCTGGCCTCGGCGGCACCCGGCCAGACCGCGGAGTGAGGGCGCTGTTCGCCACGATAAGGAGGAGATGCTCGCTGTGGGCAAGCAGTCATCCGTTACCCCAAATGACTTCGCAGGTTCGGACGTTGATCGGATCAACCAGGCAATGCAGGCCGCCGCGGGCACCGGCAGGCGCGTGATCATCCCACGCCGCAACCTCGCCCCCGACGGCGCCCGGGACCTGTGGCTGCTCGACTCCGCGATCCTCGTGCCCGGCGACACCGTCCTGGAGCTCGACAACTGCCACATCAAGCTGAGCGACCGGTGCCGGGACAACATGATACGCAGCGCAAACTGTGGGCGGGGCATCACGGAGATCGAGCCCATCCGTGGGATTCACATCCGCGGCGCAGGGGACGTATTGCTGGAGGGCGCCGACCATCCCCGAGCAACGGGAGACGGCGCCAAGACGCTCGGCGAGCGAACCTTCGGCACCGATGCCGGCGTGTCGGGAGTGAGTCAGACGGGGGACTGGCGGAACATAGGGATCCTCATGGCCTTCGTGGAGGAGTTCAGCATTAGTAACATCGCCACGAAGGACTCCCATTGCTGGGGGATCTCGCTGGAGCGTTGCGCCCACGGAGTCCTGCGCGACATTGACTTCGCGTCCAGTGAAGTGAAGCTGATCGATGGCGTTGAGCGGACGATCCTCAACCAGGATGGGATCGATCTGCGACTGGGTTGCCATGACATCCTCGTCGAGAACATCACGGGCTACACCGGCGATGACCTGATCGCCCTGACGGCTATCCCCAATCCCGACAGTGTGGCCGGTGCGGTCAACTCCACGATGGTCAGTGGCGCCAGAGACCGGGGAGAGGGACGGGACGACATCCGGCATGTCATCATCCGCAACATCCGGGGCTACTGCAGGGGCGGACATCACATCGTCAGGCTGCTGAACACGTCCGGCGCGCGGATGCACGACATTGTCCTCGACGGGCTGATCGACACGTCGCCCGCCGAGGTACGCTGCAAGGCTGCCGTGAAGATCGGAGACCACGCCTATGGGGAGGGCGTGGCACCGCTGGGCGACACCTCCCGAATCATCGTCAACAATGTCATCAGCAGGTCAGAGCACACCATTCTCATTGGCGGCTCGCTCTGCGACTCGGCCATCAGCAATGTCATCCGCTACGACGTGGCTGGCGAGGCAGTGTCCTATGCGTCGGGGTCGGAGCACGTTCGTGGTGTCGCGCTCACCAACGTACACGTCTCCGGGGGATGAGGTCGAGCAGAGCACGGAGGCCACGTCGCAGGTCCGCCTCCAGGTCGGGGCGTCGGTTATGGCTCGCGAGCCGAGGACCGCGATCTGCGATGGGCCGCCCCGACCTTCCCATGGAACATGCCGCGCACCGGAGCGCTCTAACCCATGAGGCGACTCCAACAGGGAGGTGCTTGGGAATGAAGCGCTCATGTGACCGCGTCGTGAAGCCACTCCTCGGGCTCATCCTCGCATCGGCGGTGCTTATGACCCTCGCCGGGTGCCCCAAGAAGGAGCAGCCGGTTGAGGAGCCGATGATGATGGAGGCGGAGGCGCCTCCGGGGCCAATGGCCGAAGAGGCCGCACCGGAGGGCGAGGCCGAGGAGGCCATCGACCCTGACGCCTATGTGCAGAGCACCTACGTGGGCGGCCGTGGCGCTCGGGAGCGGCTGGCGAAGCTGGTGGAGGAGGGGGTGGTGGTGGATGGCAAGCAGGTGAAGCTGGCCGCCTTCAGCCGGGAGTACAGTCAGCCCTTCAAGATTCCCACCGACCGCGCCCTGAGCCTCACCGCCGAGACCGAGCGGGCCAATATCATCAGCGATGGCGGCAAAACGCACCTGCAGGTGGGGCTGCAGGGCATCAAGCGCGAGGCACCGCGCCGGCCGCCGCTGAACATCTGCCTGGTGGTGGACCGCAGCGGCTCCATGGGCGATGAGGACAAGATCGGCTACGCTCGCAAGGCCGCCGTGGAGGTGGTGAACCGGCTGGCGGAGAGCGACACCATCGCGGTGGTGGCCTACGACGATCGCGTGCAGGTGCTGGTGGAGGCAACGAAGGCGCGCGACAAGCAGGCCATCCGCGATCGGCTGGCGTCGCTGCAGCCGGGCGGCTCCACGGACATCCATGCCGGGCTGCAGGCCGGCTACGCCCAGGTGGCGAGGAACTTCGATGCGGAGGCCATCAACAAGGTCATGCTGCTCTCGGACGGGATGGTGACGGCCGGCATCGCGGACCCGTCGGCCTTCGCGCGGCTGGCGGCCGGCAAGTTCGACGAGGGCATCGAGACCACGGCCGTGGGGATGGGCCTGGACTACGACGAGGAGCTGATGATGACCGTCGCCCGGGAGGGGAAGGGCAACTACCACTTCATCCGCGAGGCGGCGGCCATCAGCGACATCTTCCGCGAGGAGCTGGAGGAGCTGACGCACCTGGTGGCCCGGGCCCTCCGCCTGCGCATCAAGCTCGCCGATGACGTGCAGCTCATCCGCGTCCTGGGCACTACGGCGCTTGAGGAGGAGCAGGTCCAGGCCGCCAAGCGGACCGAGCGGACGCTCGACGAGCGCGTCTACCGCGAGCTTGGCATCACCACCGACCGGCAGGAGATCGAGGACGAGCCGGGCATCAAGATGCTCATCCCCCAGTTCGTGATGGGCGACAGCCACGTGGTGATGCTGGAGATCAAGGTGCCGCCCGGCAGCGGCAGCCGGACGGTGGCCGATGTCTACCTCAAGTACAAGGACCTGGTCTTCCCCGCCAACCGGGAGGCCCATGCGGAGGTACGCATCGAGTACACCGGCACCGAGGGCGCGTCGGTGGCATCCACCCGCTGGCCGGTGAGGAAGAATATGCTGGGCTTTGAGACCGGCGAGGCCCTCAAGCGCGCGGCGGCGCTGATCGGCGAGAACAAGCCCGGCGAGGCCGCGAGGGTCATCGATGAGCAGATGGCGGTGCTGGGGATCGCGGCCAGGAAGTGGCGGGACGCCGACGTGGACCGGGACGGCGACCTGCTGGCGGCCTACAAGCAGGTCATCGCGCAGATGGACACCCGCTACGCCGGAGACCCCGAGCTGGGCGAGTATCTCGTCAAGTCCCTGACCTACTCGGCCTATCAGCGCACCCACTGAGGGGGCGATTCGATGGACCTGTGGGCACGTGTACTGCGGATTGCCGCGGCTGTAGCCGTGTTCGCGATCCTGGTGTCACCGGCTCCCTGCGCCGAGCTGTCGGGCTTTGAGCGCGTCGCCGCGGCGGATGTGCCGATGACCGGCCGGGAGGTGGCGCTGCAGGTGCCTGAGGGCGCTCGGCCGCGGGAGCTGCGCGCGGTCCTGGCCGGCAGCTTCCAGTGCTCCTACAACGGCCGCACCTACGATGCGCTGTTCAGCTCCATCGGCGAGGGCCCCGGCCAGCCGCACAGCTTCGTCAGGTGGTCGCCGGCCGAGATGGAGGTCATGGCCGAGAATCGCGCCGCCCACCGCTACGTCCTGCGGCTGCCGGAGGGCGCCGGGACGCCGGCCTCGGTCAGCGCCTGGGTGGACGTGGACGGCTTCGTCACCGAGTTCATCATCACCCCCTCCGAGGTTCGCCAGTCCCTCAGCGGCAACCTTCGCCTGCAGCTCTGGCGGGCCAGCCCCCAGGGCCCGCCGCCGTGGCTCATCATCGGCGGCATCGTGGGCATCGCAGCCCTCGGGCTGGGGGCCTTCGGCCTGTGGCGGCAGGCCCGCCGCAGGATGGCCGACGTCCGCGAGCTTCTCGGACGCATCGAGCGCAGCTACACTACCGCCATGGACAGCGTTCGGGAGAGCGACTGGGACACCGGCGAGCACGAGCGGCAGCTCCGGCACCTCCGCGACGGCGCCCGGGAGCTTGCCGAGCGCATCGGCGGCTTCCGGCGCGTGGCCGGGCGCATCGACCGCGACCGGCTGGACGACGAGATCGCGCAGACCCAGGCCCGGCTGCAGGAGGCTGAGCGCGACGATGTCCGCCAGGAGCTCCGGTCGGTGCTGGATGCCCGTCGGCGCCTGCGCGAGGCGGTGGAGGACACCGAGGCCGCCGAGCAGCGGTATCTGCTGCGCCTCTCCAGGATCGACTCCACGCTGGAGGCCACCAGCCTCTGGGTCACGGAGCAGGACGGGCGCTTTGCCGATCGCGGCGAGGACCGCTCCGCCATCGAGGCCCTGAAGCAGGAGCTGAGGGCCGTGGATGGCGCCATCGAGGAGCTCAAGATCCTGGAGAGGCCGGAGACGTACGCGCCGAAACAGTGATCGCCGGGCGACGGGAGCGTGCGACAAACAGAAAGGGGGCACGACCGTGCAGGGCGACGCAGTGAGCAGAGCTGTCGTGATCGTGCTGGCGCTGGCGGTGCTGGCCGCGCTGGTGGATGCAGCCGTGGTGCGGCACCGGGAGCTCGCGCCGCGGCGCGTGCTGGTGGCCAGCGGAAGCGCGGAGGTGGAGGTGGAGCCGGACATCGCCAGGATCTCGCTGGGCGTCAAGGCCACCAGGGACACGCCGACGGCCGCCGCCACCGAGGTGAGGAAGGGGGTGGCGAGCATCAAGGCCGCCCTCGCCGACCTCGGCGTCGGTGAGGATGCTATCGAGACCTCGGAGCTGTACCTGGGCGAGGCCCAGGAGTACAACTACCAGACGCGTCGGACCGAGCTGCTCGGCTACAAGGCCTACCACTGGCTGCGCGTGACCCTGAAGAACGAGGACTTCGACAAGCTCCCGGATGTGGTTGACAGCGCAATCGCCGCCGGCGCCACCCGGCTTCATGACCTCACGTTCGAGCTCGAGGACGACACGCCGGTGCGGGCGCGGGCGCTCGCGGAGGCCACGCAGGCCGCGCGGCTGAAGGCGCAGGAGATGGCCGGGGCCGCGGGCGCCAGGATCGTGGGCGTGCAGCGCATCTCCCAGCCCTACGGCGGCTATCGCTACGACTACGGCATGCCGGCCGCGGAGGCGGGGATGGCGGAGGAGCCGATGATGGAGCCTGCGGCGGAGCCGCCGGCGGCCGGGGGAGAGATCACCGCCGAGCCGGAGGTGCCTGGCGCGCTGCATATCTCCGCCGAGGTGGAGGTTGCCTTCCTGATCGAGTAGGCTCTACGATCCGCGTCGCGTGACGATGGGGGTGCGAGCATGGCGTTCATCATCGCGGCTGTGATAGCCGTCGCGGTGGGTCTCATAGCAGGCCTGCTGGCGAGGCGGGCGGAGCGCCGGCCGCCAGCGTGGGCGGTGGGTCTCGCGGGGGCGTCGCTGACCTTCGCGACCGCGAGTATTCCCCTGAGCGCATGGCTCGGGCCGGTGACGGTGGTCTCACCTCCCGTGTACGCAGACCGGCTCTTCACGGTCAACGTGGAGACCGGTCAGAAGCGCACGCTGGTGCGCAAGCCCGGCCGCTACGGCGCCTGTGCCTGGTCTCCGGACGGCACCCGAGTGGCCGTGAACGGCTACACCGAAGATCAATTCGCTCCTGGCGTTCTCCTCGTCGATGTCCGAACCGGCCAGGTCACTCGCCTGGAGGGCGGGTCGCAGGCAAGCGGCCATGTGCTCTGGTCGCCGGACGGCACCCAGATCGCCTTCCCGACCCTTGAGGGCTCGATCATTGAGGGGACGCCGCCCCACGAGATGCGTTGGAATCTGCTCATGGTCGATGTCGAGGGCGGCGAGACTCGAGAGCTGCTGCCAGATGACCAGTCATACCTGTTCGATCCCGTCTGGTCGCCGGACGGGACAACCATCGCCTGCCGCGGGGACGATTCCTCCGGCGGGGATCCGATGATTGAGCTTGTCTCCGTCGCCGACGGCGCCATCCGGCGCCTCGACACCGACCTGGGGTGCGTCCCGCATGTCTCGTGGTCACCCGATGGCCGCGAACTGGCGGTCTCGGGGACGGGCGAAAAGGGTGACGGCATCTATGTGGTGCCGACCGATGGTGGGGACGCTCGCCCCTCGGCGGTGAACGAAGGCACCGAGCCGGTATGGTCGCCAAAGGAGGATACGATCGCCTATGTCGGGGCGCTCGGCGACGAGATCAGGCTCGTCAGCCCCACTGGAGGTAGTGACAGACGCCTGTGCTCGGTCCCCGGTGTCTGGCTGAGGAAGGTTTGGTCGCTCACCTGGTCGCCGGACGGGTCCCGCCTAGCGTTCGGGGTATACCGTGCAGACTGGCCCGAGATACTGGTCGCAGACGCCGGCACTGGCGAGGTGCGGAGCGTCGCCACGGTGTATGTTGAGCGGACGCCCGTTCACAGGGGAAAGCTCCCGAGCCCCATTGAGTGGCTGCGGAGTTTGCTGCCCGGGCTCCTGAGTTCGGGCGCGTCTTCCGCTCTCCGATCTTCGGGACCGGGCTCTATCATGATGCCGTCAGCGTTCTCATGGTCGCCGGACTCGACGCAGATCGTCTTCGCCAGCACAGACCCGGCCCCGGAGATCAGGCAGCGGCTCGTGCGCGCCGCGCAGCCGTTGCTGCTGGTGCTGTTTGCGGCGGCTGCGCCGGTGGCGCTGGGCACCGCCATCTGGACGTGGCGGCGCCAGGGCAGGAGTCTCCTCACGGTGCTGTGCGTGGTCGGCGCCGGGCTGCCGACCGCGCTGGAGCTGCTGATCATCTGGGCGATGATCTCGACAGGCCTCAATCGTTGACGACCATACGGCACGACAACGGCGGGCGGCGTGGGCACGCCGCCCCTCCGTACGGCAAAGGCGCGGCGTGCGGGGCTGTTTGAGGGCGCGCACGCCTGCCACGCCGATCATTCTCGTCGGCCGTCGCCGTGATGTCGTACGGAGCGGCGGGCTGCCCAGCCCGCCGGCTGTTGCTGGGGCCCTGCGTCTCAGCGAGGGTGCCAGCCTGGCTGGATGGCGGAGAGGAACGGCGGGCGGCGTGGGCACGCCGGCCTTCCGTACGGCCCTACTTTACCCACGGAGACCTTCGGTCTCACGCGGAGGGCTGTTGGCCGTGGAGGGGCCGCCTGAGGGCGCTCCTCAGGAGCGCGCGAAGTCGGCCCGCTGCAGGCGAAGTGACGCAATCGGCGGCCTGGACGGCCAACGGCCGGGCCGGCTTCGGCT
>JAYENL010000049.1:0-2690 GCA_034722055.1 Armatimonadota bacterium | reverse complement strand
CGGCGCTGCCCGATGATACCGACGTGCACGTGCAGCTACACTTCGACGCCTGATTAACACGGGCGACAACCTGCCGAGAGCGCATCAGGCCTCGCCTGCTAAGGCGGGGCCTGTGCCGTTCTGCGGGCGAGGGAGGCGGGCGCCATGCCTGTCAAGACGTGGGACAGCAATGCCGACTGGGCGGACTGGACGCTGACGCACCTGGTCGTGAGCAACGGCCAACTGGAGATCGAGGCTGGCTACAACGAGGGCACGGCGCTGCTGACCTCGCCGTACGAGGCGGCCAGCTGGCACCACTGGTCGAAGCTGATCCTAAACGGGAGCCGACCGCAGGGCACGAACATCTACGTCCGGTTTCGGTCGGGGGCGGACGCGGCGGCGTGCGAGGCGGCGCCGTGGTCGGACTACATCAACGGGCTGGACGCTGGCGGGCAGATGATCTTCGACCTCCGGGTGAACATCCTGAACAGCGGCTACAACGCTGGCGCGTTCGTGCAGTTTGAGATCACGCTTGTGGGCGAGTAGGCTAACGGCCCGTTCCTGCCACGAGGTTGGCGCTGAGTGCAGGAGCGTCCGCGACACGACCTTAACCTGCCGCCGGCGGAGAAAATCGCTCTACGGGCCGGAGAGAGTTTAAGATTCTCGGAACGCTGGCCCGGTCGCCTCCCTAATGTGCTATAATGGCCGTGGGTAATGTCGTCAATCTGGGGAGGTGACCCCCATGGATCGGCGCTGGCGATGGGATGCACGCCGCACTGGGTTCCTGCTGGTGGCCATCCTGCTCCTGGGCGTGACTATCTGGTGGCTGTGCGCTAGTGCATACGTCTCATGGAGGCAGGATGCAGCGGTGGCACGCCTGCGTGGCCAGTACGTGGCGTATGAGGGCCAGATAGTAAGCTGGTATCGCAAGTCAGATGTGGTGTTGGGCACCATCGAGATCACCGAAGGCCCATTCGAGGGTATGCGAGTGCAGTTCGGCGGGATTACACGCTGCCCAACCTTGGGCGTGGGCGCGCCGGTGGTCGTGTCTGGCTACGTCACCGGCCGCCACAAGCAGGCCCTGGCGTTGTCCTCCCGGTCGGTGATGGCACGATGAACATCATCCAGGGCCTGTGGCAGAGACTTCGTCAGGCAGACTACACCTGGGCCTGGCTGCTCATCGTCTTGGGAGCAGGGCTCTTCTGCCTGAGAGAGCACCTTCGCTATGCGGACCACAGGCGAGAGGCTGCGCTCCGACAAATCGAGCACGAGAAGCGCCGGAACACCATCCAGGTGGTGGACCGCTCTCAGTCGCCAGCGAAGGGTGCTGGCTGGAAGACGGACGCCCAGCGCAAGGCCAGCTGGGACGAGGTGTGGGAGGGGCAATGGGTGCGGTGGACAGGCACTGTCGTGCAGGTCTCCGGTCGCGCCACTGCAGGCGACCCGTACACCGTGTACATGCGGTGCAGTCCGACAACGAGCCTAAGCGATACTAGGTTTGAGGTAGACCGCGCTACGGCCCTCTCGCTGAGTAAGGGCGAGACGATCACCGTCGAGGGGACGCTGGCAGATCACGGCGTCTTCGGCTACAAACTCGACAATGCACACGTTAGCCGGGCGGGGCGGAGGGAGGCGTCTCCATGAGGAGCCTCCACACCCTATGGCAGCATGCCTGGTGCCGTTACGCGCTGATCGCCGCCGTCGCCTTCGGCCTGGTCTACGGAGCCGGCGAGCTGGCGACGTGGCGGCAGCAGTGACAGAGACGGCCGGCGGCGGAGCCGTCGGTGCCGGAGGAGATGGCCGACATGCCCTGGCAGGTCGAAGGCGCTGGCGACCCGAGCTACAACGGCATCTACCGTGAGGTGGGCACGTACTGCGGTTATCCCTATTATACCTATGAGAGCGCCAGTGGCACCCGCTATCTGTACGCTGTTACGGAGTTAATGGAGCCTCCTTATGAAGCGCTAGACGCATGGAGGCTCGGTCTAGCTCTGGAACAGTCCGCAGCGTATTATGGTACGACAGGTCAATCTCTACCTGCGAATCCATGGGATGTCGGCACTGGCCCGGAACCCGCGCCCACGCTCTCGGCCTACGCCGACCCCACGTACCATCCCGAGCCGGACCTGGTCCGCCGCCTGCCCCGCGACGTGGAGAACTGCTGGGCAGAGTGGGTGACGGTTGACGAGGAGGACAAGCTGCTGGTCCTCGGCGTGCCGGCGGAGGTCGAGGGCCTGGTCCTGTACATCTACGATCCGGCCACAGGCAGCTGGTCGGAGGGGGCCGCGCCGCCGGCGGACCTGCGCGACGCGGCGGACTACGGTACGACGGTGTGGGCCAACACCCTGTGCGTGGTGGCCCGGCAGCCGCCCATCGGTAATGACCTCGGCGTGTGGCAGTACGACCCGGCGACGAACGCCTGGGCGCTGAAGGCCCAGCGCGACTATACCCCCGGCCACTACGGGTCACCGATGCTGGTGGCGGGCAACGACGGCAGCCTGTATATCGTCGTCAGGGGTACCGCCCGCTCGGGCTTCTATGGCACCTTTACGTATGCGACGTGGGCCGTCTACGAGCTCGACGGCAGCTGGCAGTGGGGGAGCGAAGCCGTCGGGGGCCGGGAAGTGCCCGACCCGGCGATCTGCGTGTGGGCGTTCTCCGGCGACAGCTACTGGCGGGCGGCGATGCCGCACGAGCTCCACGCGGAGAGC
>JAYENL010000048.1:0-2711 GCA_034722055.1 Armatimonadota bacterium | reverse complement strand
GTCACCAGGGTTAAAGGCCGCACTCCAGAGAGCAGGTCCTGCACCACGTCCAGTCCAGCGACGTCGCGCCCCGGCCCCCACCATATCACCCGGGCGGCCAATGCACAGTCCGAGAGAACCAGAGGGAGGTCGACGCGCACTCTCGCCGTCGGCATGTCGCGTTCCTCTGCCGGAATGCCCAGTGCCAAAGCCACCACGTGGGCGCACGTGACAAATAAGGCCATCCCCAGTCAAGACAAAGCCGGCGCCGATCGCTTCGCCATCCTGTCTGAGCACGCGGACGATTCCAGCGCTGAGATCAACTGTCATACTCGATGACCTCGTTGAGCTCGTCCAGGAGACGCTGCTGCTCCTGCGGCCCGTACCCCCGCGCGGCGGCGACCTGCACGATCGGCTCCCAACGGGGAACCGGCGTATCGACGTACCGGAACCCGTACCGCTCGAAGACCTCCCGGGTCTCCGGCCACACCTCCGCCACCAGCGTGACCGACATCCACCCGGTCACCCGCTCCACCTCCCCCTCTTCGATCTCCGTGATCACCCGACAGCGGCGGCGAGCGGGCGGCGGCGCGGTCTCCTCCTCCTCCATCAGACCCAGCAGCCGGGCGGCGTTCCTCCCCATGACGTCGGCCTCCACCTCTGGATCCAGGCCCAGCTCCTCGATCTCCCTGATGAAGGGCTCGAAGCTCGGCTCCCGCTGGCCCCGCATCGCCAGGAGCGGGTAGTCCGACGCGTACAGGATCCGCCGGTGGTCCACGCACCGGAGCGCCACGTCGAAGATGCGCCGGGTGGGGTAGAGACAGGGGGACGCGGCCGTGTCGTACCAGACGTTCCGCATCACCCGCTCCACCTCCGGCATCAGCTCGTAGAAGAGCAGCCCCCCGCCCCAGTGCGCCAGGATCAGCTTCAGCTCGGGGTACCGCTGGGCCAGCCGGTAGTAGTGGCGCAGCGGCGTGGTCGTCTTCCCGGGGTAGTACTGGCCGACCTCCTCGTTGACGTGGAGGTTGAGCGGGACGTCGTGGTCGATGCAGGCCTCCACCAAGCGGAGGAAGTCCGGGTGGGTCAGGGAATGACCCTGTCCGTAGGGGTTGAGCTCGCCCACGCCGCACATGCCGCCGTCCAGGCACCGCCTCAGCTCGTCGAGGGCCCGGTCGCCCGCCAGCGCCTGGATGCAGGCGAAGGCCATGACGCGCTCCGGCCAGCGGCGGATCAGCTCGAGCGCCTGGTCGTTCCGCGCCACGCACCCCTCGTGGCGCTGACGGTACTCGGCCTGGACCACGACCCGGTCCAGCCCGACCCGGTCCATGTCGCGCATCATGCGCTCCGGCGTGGCCCACCCCTGGATGCTCCTATGGCTGTGCACGTCCCCCAGGAGCAGGCCCCAGTACGGCTCGCGCTCGGCGAAGGCCTCGATGTCGTCCCGCAGCGCCGGCGGGGTGAAGTGGACGTGGGCGTCGATTCTCGGCGAGTCGGTCACCGGTGACTCCTCCATGCTTTGGCCGCTGACGAAGGTGGGGATTCCTTCGCTGCGCTCGGAATGACGGCCGAAAGCCCTCGGCCAGGCTCGCGACCATCGGTAGCTCGGAAGGACGAGAGGGTCTGGAGGCGGCGACGGGTGGGCCCTCCGGGCTTCATCGCGACGCCGACTGGATCCGCTTCGCCAACTCGACCATGCGCTCCACCGTCTTCTCCACGCTCGCCATGCCCACCTCGTCGCCCCGCGCCCCCTCGGCTCCCTGATCCCGCGACCAGACGGTCCCCCCCAGGTTCGCGCCGAAGGGGCCGCCGGAGACGGGGATCATCTTGTTCGCCAGGTAGAAGACGTGGATGGTCGTCAGGGCCAGCTCCTGCCCCCCGACGCGGTCGCCGCCGACGGCGACGGCGGCCCCAACTTCGTGCTTGAAGACGTCGATGTCCCGGGCGGCCGGGGCGCGGCAGCGATCGAGGACCGCCTTCAGCTGCGCCGAGAGGGTGCCCTGGTAGACGGGGGTCCCCAGCAGCCACGCGTCGGCAGCCTCCATGCTCGGGTACATCGCCGCCACGTCATCCTCGAAGACGCAGCCCTCCTTCGTGCGCACACAGACGTCGCAGTGGATGCAGAACTCGATCTCCTTCCCCCGCACGGAGATGAACTCCGTCTCCACGCCCCCCAGGGACTCGGCGAAGGCGAGGGCGTGGCGGACCACATACGCGGTCGCGCCGTCGCGAGGGCTCCCGGAGATTCCCAGCAGCTTGACGGTGGTCATTCGCTCCCCCCTCTTTGCGCCCGGAGGACGGCCTGCCCGCGGCGCACCCACTCTACGGCCCCCGCAGCCGGGGCCTCGAGAAGCGATTCTACATTCAGCGATGGACCGTGTCAACGCCCGGCAGGGGCCGCCCCACGGGCCCCGTCGACAGTGCCGTCGCCCCGAGAGCACAGGGTTGCCGGTGTCCGGGGTCGTGGTAGAATCTGCCCGTACATCCCGTACCCCGCCGAGCACACTCAGGAGGTGGAACGATGTCTAAGGCAGACGCGGCTTCGCCACACCGCCGAGGAGCGGTTCGCCTGCTGTTGGGCATGATCGTGCGGCCCCGCACCACGCTGGAAGCCATCAGTCAGGAGGGAAGGCGCGCCTGGTGGCTGCCGGCTCTCCTGGCCGTCGTCCTGGTCGCACTCCCCGTCGTCGCCCAGGCCCCCATCACGGCTCAGCAGTCACGCGAAGCGATGTCCA
>JAYENL010000047.1:0-13905 GCA_034722055.1 Armatimonadota bacterium | reverse complement strand
TCCAGGTACACGAAGAAGTCCTGAGCCAGTGTGGTCAGAGTCTCCTGCACTTCTGTGCACACCCTTTCTGTTGCGCGGGCGAGCAGCAGCGCGGAGATCGTGCTCAGGACGTGCAGAGTCTTCTGTTTTGGGGTCGAACCGAAGAACGAAACCTTTCGGAGGCTTACATTCCGCTCTCTCCCCGCCGTCGTTCACACTTCGGCAGAGAGGCTGTCACGGAGAGCGTGTCCGTAAGCCGAGTTCTGTGCCTGGAAGGCTGGTGGTCATTCAGCTCGGACGCCTGTTGCCAGACGCCTCAACGCGCCCTACCCGGGAGCTCAGCGGGCCACCTCATCGCTCCCCTATTCGGGCTTGCTCCAAGCGGGGTTTGGCCAGCCGACATGTCACCATGCCGCTGGTGGGCTCTTACCCCACCATTTCACCCTTACCCACGCTCCCTTCCACTGCCATCACACCACCATCGCCCACCGGCCTCAACGCGCCGCACCAAGAGCTGTCCGTCGCGACCGGCTCCTCCCTCAACACTACCAGTCAGCAGGGCCCTCAGCCATCATGCCAGGCCCCGCGCCCCGGACCAGCAGCTCACCGCGGCGGCGCGCTCGTCCTCAGCGGCAGCCGTGCCGCCAGCGCCCGGCAGACACCATCCCGCGATCGTGCGATTGCAGTGGAAGAGAGCGCGGGCGGTATGTTTCTGTGCCACTTTCCGTCGGATCGCTCCGCCTGGGTGTTACCCAGCGCTCTGCCCTGTGGAGCTCGGACTTTCCTCAGGCGGACCCTCAGGTCCGCCCGCGACCACCCGACACACTCTCCGCGTACATCATTATACCCCATTCTCCCCCGCTTCGCCAGTGGTATCTCCGCCCTCATCGGTGACTTTGAGAGCCAGAGAGCGCACACTGAGAACCTCCTCGTGCCCGTCAAGGCTGAGCTGGCCGCTGTCGGCGACGAGATGGCGAGGGCGCTCGGGGCGGCATTGGGCGCAGAGCTCACCCAGGAGCAGAATGGGCGCCTGAAGCGCTGGGGGAGTATCTTGCGTCTCGGGCAGGTCCTCGAGGTAGCCGAGAACGATCGCGCCTTCTATGGATTCCTGAACAGCGCGCTTGGGCTCGAGCCGGTGTCCGCGGGCGGGAACCGCCTGCGCAATGCCACGGGCCGGATCGAGGCCGCGTAACTCGCGTACCGCCCGCAACTCGACGCGGTATGCAGGCCACTCGCCTCGGGCGACCTGCCCGGCAACATCCTCGTGTGCAGCGTGTCCGCGATTACTGCGTGTGACACTTGACTCCCTCTCACCGTGTTGATAGTGTCCCCGTGCGCAAACGTTTGTGCTACGTGACACAGTAGATTCTACTGCTTTCTGGCGCAGATGCGCCGAACGCTGATGCGGCCACAACATCGTCCTGCTGGCGCCGGACGCAGCATGGAGGTCGGCGCCCAGCGCGCCGCGCAGATGGTCGCTGGGGCCGGCCCCATGTATGGCTCGTCATCAAACCGCAAAGTGACGCCGGTGCTCCTGGTCATACCGCGCTGCGGGATTGCGAAGATAAACTCAGGAGAGACCGCACCGAGCCCGAGGCCGAGCTTGGGTGCGGGAAGCAGACACTATCGCACTGAAGGGATGTTGGACCCATGCGCCCGCTGACTGCCGCCACGCTGCTCGCGCTCGTCGCTGCCGGGCCTGCAGCCGCGATCACCATCGACGGCGACATGTCCGACTGGGATGGCGCTGCGGCGATAGAGATGCCCGCTGAGGTCGCCGAGGCCGCCGAGACGCCCTTCGGCGTGGTGGAGCGCCTCTGGATCGCCCACGACGGTCGGCACCTGTTCTTCCGCATCCGCTTCGCGCGCGAGCGCCCCTTTGCCGATGAGACCCAGGACGCGTGGCAGGACAGCTACTGGGCGAACATGCGCTATATCGTCCTGGACGTTGACGGGGACTCGCGCGCCGACTACTACACCAATCAGATCGCCCGCCCCGACGGCGGCCTCAACCACACCTACGTAGTCCGCTACACCGAGGACGGCAGGGAGACCTACCTGTGGTACGAGGGGCACCCGGACTGGAGCGACGGGCCGCGGGGACACTACTCCGCCGACGGGCGGGAGATCGAGATCCGGGTGCCCATCGAGCCGCTGAACATCTCGACTGAGGTGATCGGCGTGCAGGTGCAGATGAGCATCCGCGATGGCATCGAGGGCCCCAACACGTGGACGAACGACCGCTACCCGTCCGCAAACAGGTTCTTCCTCTACGACATGGCGCAGGGGCGCGCAGTGGAGGCCCAGACGCCTCCCGGCCCGCCCTCGGTCACCATGGTGCGCGCCGACCAGGCACCGCGCCTCGACGGGCGGCTGGACGATCCCGTCTGGGAGGCGGCGCCGGTCCTGCGCGACTTCATGCTCAACCGGGGCAACGCCCCGGCACAGGCGCAGACGCAGGTACGTCTGACGTGGGACTCGCAGGCGCTTTACCTGGCGGCCGTCGCCGATGAGCCGAACATGGATCAGCTTCGAACCGAGGCCGTGGAGGCCGAAAGCAAGCGCGTATGGCGCGACGACGTGATGGAGGTCTTCGTGGACTTCCACCACGATCAGCGGACGTTCCTGCACCTGGGGGTGACCGCGGCGGGGGCGATGGCGGCGCAGTTCGGCGTGGTGCGCGGCGCGGCCATCACCACCATCGACATCGAGCCGGACGCGCAGGCGGCCTGGCGGCACGCGGAGGAGGGCTGGAGCATCGAGGCCGCCGTCTCCTGGGCGAACATCGGCGTGCAGCCGGTTGCGGGAGAGGTCTGGGGCCTGAACGTGTGCCGCGGGCGCCCGGGCGGTGGCGAGTACAGCTCATGGGCGGGCGTGCAGGGGCGCTTCGCCCAGCCGGAGGCCTTCGGCGACATGCTCTTCCCACACGAGACGGGCCTGCGGGTGCTCAGCCGGGGGATGGCTGCGCGCGCCGGCAACGCTGACGGGGCGAACACGCTGCGCGCGCGGCTCGACGAGGCAGCCGTGAGGGCCTCCGTGACGGTCGCAGCCGGCGGCGACGAGAGCTTCACCGACAGCGCGACCGCCGACCCGGGCGAGGTCGTGGAGCTTCCCTACGCGGTCACCGGGGCCGAGGGGGAGATGGTGAGCTTTGAGATGATTGCGGGAGGCGAGACCATCTACCAGGCGTCCGTCCCGGTCGTGGAGACGGAGTTCCCCCGGGTGTGGCAGACCGAGGACCCGGTGTTCGCGGAGCTGTTCGGAGAGGAGGGGCCGGGGATGGGCGCCGAGGGCGTGCTCATGTGGGGGCATGAGCTGATAACCTACGAGATTGCGCCCTTCTGCCTCAAGCACGCACAGCCATGGACTCTGGAGGACACCTACCGCAAGGCCGCGGCCCGGAAGCTGCACTACTTCGACGGCGGTACCATGCTCGGGGGAGATAACTTCGGGGCGCGCAAGTACTGCGCGCGGCACGACGTGACGATGATCCACATGGGGAGCCGTCGGGCGCACGCCGAGGGCAAACCCACAACCGAGGGCGGATCCGCCTACCTGATGGACCCGGACAACCAGCAGGTCTACCTGCAGCGCGTGCGTGACTACGCCACCGAATGGGGCGATCACCTGTGGGGCGTGTGCACGGGCGACGAGGTGCAGGACAGCGACTTCCAGCGCGGCCTGGCGCTGCACTACGACGACGATCCCTACCCGTTCATGGACGAGGTCGATCGGAAGGTGCGCGAGGAGTTCGGCTACGGGACGTTCGGCATCCCCGAGTCCCTTGACGACCCCAACCCCTTCCGCTGGATCGCCTACCGCCGCTGGTACAACCACCGCTTCGCCGACTTCCAGAGGCGCATCTATGAGACCGTGAAATCCGTTGACGAGGACCTGCTGGTCATCGGCCCCGATCCGGTGGCGCAGGTGCAGCCCTTCGACTACTCCGGCTACGGCCGCTGGTGCGAGATCGTCACCCACCAATGCTACCCCCGCGGGCCGCACGAGCAGGACGTGGCCTGGATCACGAAGACCCTGCGTGACCTCTCCGGCGCCGCCACCATGCCGTGCGTGCACGTGGAGAACTACGCCAACAGCTTCCGCCCGGACGAGGTGCGGGAGCTGATGAGCGAGGTCTACCGGGGCGGGGGCGAGGGCTTCCACCTCTACATGCCGGACACGGCTGGAGGGCGCACGCCGCACGATATGGTCCTCGACCGCTTCGGCTCCTGGCCGCGGTGGCGCACTGTCATGGGTGTGCTGGATCACAGCCGCCAGATCGACCGACCGAGCCTGCCTGACTCGCGGGCGGCGATCCTCTTCTCCAACGATGCCTACATGGCACAGTTCCTCGGCGGCCGGCAGGGAAGTGACCAGTACCGCTGGATGTTCAACCTGCTGGGCCCCTACGCGGGCGGCTGGTTCACCGTCATCAGCGACAACCAGATCGGACGTGACGAGATCGACCTGTCGGACTTCTCCGTGATCTATGTCCCCAAGACCCAGTACCAGCGGCGGGGGATCGTTGAGGCACTGGTCACCTGGGTGGAGGGGGGCGGTACGTTGGTGGTGACTGAGCCGGCGGCCTTCACCTGGCACCTGGACGGATCGCGCATGGACGACCTGCGGGCGCGGCTGTTCCCCAGCATGTCGGAGCCGGCGGATCGCGAGAGCGTCTCACCGGTGCCTGCCGGGGACGCGGCGCCGGTATTCGGGCAGGGGGCCGCCCTGCAGCTTGCGGACGGCGACCGGGCGCTGCTGACTTACGAGGACGGCTCGGTGGCGGCCGCCATCCGGCCGCTGGGCGAGGGCGAGGTCTATGGCTTCGGCTTCGACCCCATGCACCAGAAGGCGCTTCAGTCCGGCGCCTGGCAGCGCTTCTGGCGCGATCTGCACGCCTTTTTTGACGAGGGCGTGGACCTGCCGATCTGGCGCTTCACCTTCCCGCCGGTGCCTGAGGCCAGCATCGCGGCGCCACCGGGCAGATGCCTGACGAACAACTACGTCGTGTGGGACACCAACGAGATGATCCCGATGGCAGACCTTGCGGTCGAGGGTCGCTACAGCTACTCCGTCCCGCCCGACCTGGGTCCCGATGAGGGTGGGGCGGAGGACATCCCGTTCTCAGACGGCGATCTGATGGACCGGCGGTCGGCGGTGGAGCATGAGGACGAGGACTATACCGCGCACCTGCGGGCCTTCGCCGTCGGCTGGAAGACCATCGACCCGGTGATGATCACCATGGATCTGGGCGCGCAGTACCCCCTCGACCGCATCTGGCTGCTGTTCAACGGTCAGCTTCCGGACACGCGCGTGGTCGGCCGCGTGGGCGATGAGTGGGTGGAGCTGGGGGCGATCCAGAAGCGCTCGGTGACCGATCGCACAGACTTCCCGGCGGTGACGATAGATCTCGACGAGGCCGCGCCGGCAGTCCGGCACCTGCGGCTGGAGGTGGGCGCCCGCGACGAGGGCCGGCGGCTGATCATCCCGGAGATCGAGATCTGGGCGCGGGAGGAACGCTGAGGCCTCCCCGGCGCGAACCATCCGGTCACCATCCCGGGGGCGCGAGCATCGCCCCCACCTGACCGATGCCTCGAGGGCCTCAGCGGCGGACTCGCTTCCGCGCTGGGCCTCCCCCCGGAGCACGTTCGCCACGGCGTCGTCGCCGAGTGCCGGCAGGCTGAGCGCCGCCGCTTTCCTGACACCTCTGTCGGGGTCGAACGAGTCGAAGTCCACCGCTGCGGGCCGCGCCCGGTGCCGTGGCCGGGGCCTCCCCCACGCCACTATCTTCTCCGTCGAGGCCGGCCATCAGCGCCTGCACTGCCTCCGCCTTCAGGCCAGGAGCGCCCCGGGCCGCCGAACGCGGGCGCCTCGCCGCTGGCGAGGTCCCAGGGAAGTGGGCCTCGTGGTCTCCGTGATTGATGCCATCGGCCCATCATGATGGAGAGCGCAACGGGGAGAATCAGGTTGAAGAGGCGACGTGCCGCGACGAAAGGGGTCTGCCATGGACGAGGACCGCCTTGCTGCAGGTCGGGAGTTCGTGGGGCGTGCACGTGAGCGCGGCATCTCCGACGAACAGATCACGCAGTCACTTCGCGAGGGCGGCTGGACCGAGGCGAGCATCGAGGAGCTGTCCGGGACGCTGGCGGTTCCCCTGGGGGCGACAGTACTGCCCCCACCGCCCCCACCACCGCCTCCTCGGGAAGACCGAACGGGGGGCGTGAGCGCGCCCGGAGGCGAGTCTACGTGCCCGGTGTGCGGTGCGCGGGTATTCGCCTCCGACCAGCGGTGCATGGAGTGTGGGGCCAGGTTGGACTCAAAGCAGGTCGTGGCCCCGCCGGCCGCACCTGGGCCGCCACGTGACGTCACCGGGGAGCCACCGCCTCCATCCGAGCCGGAGGAACCTGCGGGGCGCGAGCCCACGCCTCGCGAGTCCGAGGAAGCCGCGGCGGAGCCGCCACCACCGACCGAGGAGCCCGCGCAGCCTGAGCCGGAGGGAGCCGCGGCGGAACCGGGCGCACCATCGGAGGAGCCTACGCCGGCCCAGCGACCGCGTCGCGGCATCGAGGTCACCATCGGCACCGCCTGGCTGACGCGGATCGGGATGGTGGCGGTGCTGCTGGCGGTGGCCTTCCTGCTCAAGTACGCCTACAGCGAGGGCTGGATCACGCCCCAGATGCTGCTCGGCGCGGGCACGTGGCGGGCATTGCGGTCATGGGCGGTGCGGAGTACGCCCACCGGCGGGGCTACGAGATCCAGAGCCAGGCACTTACCGGCGGCGGCGCCGCGCTGCTGTATCTGACCCTGTGGGAGGGCCAGCACCTCTACGGATTCATGGGCTCGGCGGCGACCTTCCCGGCGATGGCGCTCGTCACGGTGGCCGCCGCCGTGCAGGCCGTCCGCCACGAGTCCGAGACGGTGGCGACGCTGGCCTGGATCACCGGGTACGCCGTACCCCTGCTCATCGGTGGCGGCGAGGGGGGCGGTGGTGAGTCGGCCGGTCCCGGCCCCCTGTTTGCGTATCTGGCGCTGCTGAGCGTGGCCGTCTTCGTCGTGGGTCACCGCTACGCCTGGCCGACCTTCACGGGCCTGGCGCTGCTTGGCGCCTACTCCAGCGGCGCCTACATCTTCCGGGTCAGCGGCGGCGCGCTGGGCTGGACGCTGACCTACCTGATGCTGGTGACCGCCGGGATGCTGTGGGTGTCGGCCAGCCGCAAGGGTCGGGAGGGCGAGAACTTCGGGGCCATCGGCGCCGTGGCCGGGTATCTGGTGACGGCGGTGGTGCTGCTGACCGCCTCCAGAGGGTCCCCCTTCGTGCCCTACATGTACCTGCTGGCGCTGTCGGGCGCCGCCCTGTGGCTGGGGCACATGCAGGACTGGCGCAGCATGCGGTGGCTGGGCGCGCTGGGCTCCTTCGCGGGCTTCCTCCTGCTGCTGCCGCTGATCCGGCGGGCCGGCGTGGAGGAGATGGGCACCTGGATGCTGCTGTATGCGGCTATGTCGGTGGGCGGCACGCTGGCGGTGTCCGCCGGCCGCCGGCCCGATGCCGAGCCGCTGGCCCTCTCTGCGGTCGGCACTGCATATGCTGCCGCGGCGATCCTGGCCTGGGCATCGCCGGTGCCCGTCGCCGGTGTGGCGATGTTTGCGTATCTGCTGCTGCTGGCGGCCAGCGTGCTGGTGGTCGGTGCGCTCTTCCCCTGGAGCGCCTTCTCGGCGATCGGTGGGATCGCGGCCTTCCTCGCCACCGGCCTGCTCCATGATGGGGTGACCGGGGGCGCCGTCAGCCACCTGTCGCTGATGTACCTGGCCCTGCTCGGCGCCGGGGCGCTTGGCGTGAGCGCCTATCGAGACAACCGCACGCTCGGCATCATCGCCGTGGTGGGCGCGTTCGCGGCTCTGCCGCTGACAGGCATGATGGGCCCGGCGGCACCGGAGCTGGTGATCCCGACATATCTGGCGCTTGCTGCCATCGCCACCCTCATCGCCATCGAGTGGCGGGGATGGCACGGGCTGGAATGGGTGACGCTGATCGGCACCTGGGCCCTCTATGTGGCATGGCGCAACGTCAGCGGCCACGCTGCGCCGGACCCGGCACACCTCAGCTTCACGCCGCTGTACCTGCTGGCGTTCGTCGTCACCGCGTGGAGACGGCACGGCGTGCGAGCAGCGGGGGCCGGGGTCGGAGACGCCGCCCTGGCGTGTGCCAACGCCGCGGCGTTCTTCGGCGCGGGCTTCTACGATCTGCACAGGATCGAGGGCGCGAGCGGTCTGCTCGCCCTGGGTCTGGTCGCCCTCTACGCCACGGCGGGCGTGACGGCCATCCGCCGCCGCCCCGCGCAGACCTGGTTCGGCCCCCTCCACGTGGGCCTCAGCGTCGTCTTCCTGACGCTGGCCGTGCCCCTGCTGGCGCGCGGCTGGCCGGTCAGCGCGCTGTGGGCCGCCGAGGTCGTGCTGCTGATGGGCCTGGGCTTCGCCTTCCGTGCCCCGGCGCTCCGGAGTGGGGCGTTGGTCGTCCTGGCCCTGCCGCTGGTGAGGGCGATGGTGGTCGATAGCAGCATCTCCCCAGACGGCTACCAGGTTGTGGCCAACAGCCGCGCCCTGTCGATGCTGGCGGTGATCGCGGCGATGTACATCTGCGGCTCCCTCTACTTGCGCTTCCGCGAGCAGCTTCAGGAGGGTGAGCGCACCAACGCCACCGGCCTGCTGGCCTTCGCCACCGTGCTGCTGGTGTGGATCTGCAGCTCCGAGGCGTGGTGCTATGTCGGCTGGCAGCTCGGCATGGACCGCGCGGCCCAGCACTTCGCGCTGTCAGGCGTGTGGGTGATCTTCGGAGCCGCGCTGATGGTCATCGGGACCGCCCGCAACATTGTCGCGCTGCGCTGGGCGGCCCTGGGACTGTGGGGTGTGACGGTCCTGAAGATCTTCGCCGGGGAGCCGCCGCTGGAGACCTACCTGCCGCTGATCAATGCCCACGCAGCGCCGCTGCTGGCGATAGCCGCCCTGCTCTATGCGCTGGGAGCATGGTACGCGAGAACGGACCATGTCAGCGACTCGGAGCGCGATGTGGGCACGGCGGTCGTGGTGGTGGCGACCGGCCTGCTGCTGTGGGTCGCCAGCTCGGAGGCCTGGCTCTACCTGGGCTGGCAGACGGACGCCGGCCGCGCCGGTCAGCAGATGGCCCTGTCCATGATCTGGGTGATCTTCGGCTCGGTCATGCTGGTCATGGGCCTGCAGCGGAACAGCGCCGCGCTGCGCTGGGTGGGGTTAGCGGCGCTGGGCCTGGTCGCCGGCAAGGTCTTTCTCGTTGACCCGGGCCTGACGCCGGAGACCTACCGACTGCTGGCCAACCACTACGCCTTCCCGCTGCTGGTCATCACCGCCATGCTCTACCTGGCGTCACACTGGTACCGGCGGAACCTGGAGCACGTGGGGGAGGAGGAAGAGATCGTGGCCGGCGCGATCCCCTACCTCGCCAGCGTCCTACTGTGGTGGGTGCTGACCTGGGAGGCGTGGCACTTCGCGGGCTGGACACTGGGGGCGGAGGGCGACCCCCAGCAGTACGCCCTGTCGGCGGTCTGGACGGTCTACGGTGCAGCCCTGATCACCTTCGGGCTCCTGCGCAGCAACGCGCCCATCAGATGGATTGGCATGGGCCTGCTGGCCATCACGGTGCTGAAGGTCTTCCTCCTCGACATGCGCGCACTGGACATCTTCTACCGCATCCTGGCCCTGCTGGGCATCGGCATCGCCCTGATCGCCGTCGGCTTCGGCTACCAGCGGCTCGTCAGGGAAGAGGTGGAACAGACCGACGCGGAGCATTAGTGCTAAGTCGCAGAAGTTCCCGTACCTTCCTACGTCACGACAAGACGGGTGCCCGCCATGGAGGGGCCGCCGCGAGCGAAGCGAGCGGGGCGCGAGCAGGAGCGGTAGCGACTGACCGCGCAGGTTCCACCCCGGCCCACTCGTTTGAGACCGAAGGTCTCCCGCAGGCGCCCCCGCCTGCGCGCCGTTTAGCCTCTGGGTAGAGCTATCCACCGGGCCGGGGTGGAACCTGAGGCCTATTCGCTGGGAGACTTCTACGAAGTCTCAGTCACAGGCCTCACCGGGCGCTGCGCGCCCGGCGGCCCCTCCACCGGACACGGTGGGTTTTTGAGGCAATCAAGCGGCGACTGTGCCCGTCGTCAAAGTACGCGGAATTGCGCAAGTGAGCACTAGCTGCAGGACCTGGCCGCCTGAGGCCAAGGCAGGGATGATAGCGCTCAGTCGCCAGACTCGAATGAGGTCTCGGCGCAGCCGCACGGTCGGTACAGCGAGCAGACTCGGACAGGGAGGTCAGTGCAATGCCCAAGGCCAGCGAAACCGCTCGTGTCCGGCGGACGCTCATGATGATGGCAGTGGTCGCGATGGTGCCACCGCTGGTGCTGACGGGCTGCGGGAGAGCCAGTCAGGACCCGCCGCCCGCCGGGGAGAGTCCAGCGCCCATCCGGGAGCCCGCCAGGCCCACTGCGCAGGACCCGACTCCGACAGGCAAGACCATCAGCTACGGCAAGGAGGTCAGTCTGGAGGATCATGTGGTCGCCGGCAAGATCACGATCTTCGACTTCTACAGCGACTACTGTCCGCCGTGCCGGGTGATATCCCCGAAGCTCGAGGAGCTGGCGGCCAGGCGCGACGACATCGCCGTGGTGAAGGTGGACATCAACCGGCCCGGAGTGAGCGGCATTGACTGGCAGTCGCCGGTGGCGCGGAAGTACTCGCTGCACAGCATCCCCCACTTCGTTATCTACGACGCCGATGGCCGGGTCATGGCTGAGGGCCGGCGGGCGTACCAACAGGTGAATGAGTGGCTGAGGCAATAGCAGCCCTCGCCCGGGTTTCGGGAGTACGCCACGCCGGGCACCGTGGTTGGTCCGAATGTGGGCCTTTCAGCGCGCGTCGGCCATAGGCGCGTCTGACCTCCGTGCGGTGGAGCAAGGACTCCGGGCCTGCGGCCCGCCCCCGACCGCAGCCGGCAATCTGAGGACGGACCCGCCCGCTGCAACCACGTGCAGGTGGAAGGTGGACTCCGCCAGGTCTGGAACCGCTCCTGAGGGTGCAGCCAAGACCTTGGCAGCCGGGCGTGCCCGCCGTGCGGGGTCGCTCGCACCAGTGGATCGCGGCTGCTCGCTGGGGCGTCCCGGGCGCTGACGGTCTGCATACAGTGGGCGGCAGTGTCCTTGCCCGGGCGTCGGTGGGGGCGGCGAGCTCCCCGGACCCGAGCCGGCGCGGGATCTTCGGCTCATTCGCGGAGACGAGCCTGTTCACGCCATGACAGAGGAGGCCTGCGATATGTGGATGAGAGCGGCGGCGATTCTGCTGTTCGTGGTGACGGCGCTTCCATGCGCGGCGCAGCAGATGCCCCGGGTGGAGCTGGAGGACAACCGGCTCTCCGTGGATGGGGAGCCGTTCTTCCCCTACGGCTGCTGGGGCGTGATCGAGTCGGTGGAGTCCATGACGCGGCACCACTTCAACTGCGTGCACAGCGGCATGGTGCCGGTGCCGGACCTGCTGGACGATGCCGCGGAGCATGACTTCATGATCGTCAGCTACCCCCACGCGCCAGGGTGGTCCGACAGGCACGAGGAGCACGTGCTGGCGGTGCGGGATCACCCGAACCTGCTGGCGTGGAACATCGGCGACGACCTTCGCGGCGAGCACGTGGAACAGGTGCGCTACGCGTTCGAGTGGATTCGAGAGCGAGACCGGTACGACCGGCCGATCATGCTGGATGTCATCCACAACTGGGACCAGTACCAGTGGTTCGACGAGATGTTCTGCGCCTATCACTACCCGCTGCTGAAGGAGCCGACGCTGCTGGATTACCAGAGCCGGCTGCGGGAGCGGCACAGCATCGTGGGGCCCGAGACATACCTGTGGACCTGGGCCCAGGCGCACGTGCAGATCTGGTACACGCAGCGGTATCTGGACCCGTCGGTGAAGTGGTGCCCGTCGTTGTACCCGGACGGCTCGAACGTGCGGATGGTGGCCTACTCGGCGATGGCGGCGGGCTGCAGGGGGATCATGTACTTCCTGAACCGCTACTTCACCGAGGAGTATCACGGGGTGGACCGCTACGCCGAGGCGGCACTGGTGGGCTGCGAGCTGGAGGTCATCGGCCCGTGGCTGGCCCAGGGCACGGTGGGCGAGGAGCTGGCGACCTCCGAGCCGACGCTGCACGCCTGGCCGGTGCGGTTCCCGGGCGGGACGCTGGTGCTGCTGGCGGTCATCACCGACGACAGCCAGTATCATGTGGACGCCGCCATGGTCGAAGGCGCCACCGTGGACCTGGAACGGGCGCTGCGAGAGGGCGAGCGGGTGTACGAGCTGTCGCTGGATCGAGGCGTGGTGGATATCACGGGGCGCGCCGAGGGCACGACCCTGCGCACGGGACGGGTGGACATGACCGGGCTGCTGCTGCTCACGGATGACGAGGCGCTGGTCGCCGACGCCAAGGGGAAGATGGACGAGCTCCGGGTGGATGCGGCGCAGTTCGCGACGCAGGCCGCGGGGGCGCACCGCGACAAGGTCGAGCGCGTACTCAGTGCCCTGGAGGCCGCTGGCTACCCGCATGCGGGGGATCTGCGGGCGGCCGTGGATGATGCCGGGCGCGACGTCGCGCTGGCGCGCGAGCACATCGAGCAGGCACGGTTCGCCGCTGCCTTTCAGGCGGCGCGGACGGCATCCAGGACCCTGCGGCACGCGACATACGAACACTGGCAGCGAATGAACACCAGCCCCTTCGTGCGGGATGCGGAGGTGCTGCCCAACTTCTACCTGGCGGAGCGCTACTACCCGCTTGTGCAGGAGCTGGCGAAGGCGAAGCCCTCGCCGAACCTGCTGGCGAACCCGTCCTTCGAGGAGACGGCGGACGGCGAGGTGGTTGGCTGGCCGGACCTGCCGGCGGCGCACGAACAGGCCGGCCAGCGGGGCCTCGTGGGCGACGCGCGCACCGGCGAGAGGGCGCTCCAGTTCACCTCCGAGAGCCCCTCCATCTACCAGGGCGAGGAGTACGACTGGGTGACCGCGGATGCGCGCAGCGCGCTGGTGCCGGCGCAGCACTGGGACGCGCTGGAGGCCACGGCCTGGGTGCGCATCGAGGAGGACCTGCAGAAGACCGAGCGGGGGGCGGTGCTGGAGATCCTGGGCTTCGACGCCGAGGGCGCGGCCGCGGAGAGCTGGAGCCCGCTGGACGTGGAGGTGGGGCGCGTCGCGGCCACCGACGGCTGGGAGAAGCTGACGGTGCGGACGGTCATCACGCGCCAGGACGTGGCGCAGGTGGCCGTGCGCCTGGGGATCAATGGCGTCGGGGAGGCGTGGTTCGATGACGTGACGCTCACGCGGCGGCGGGCGAAGTGACGCAATCGGCGGCCTGGACGGCCAACGGCCGGGCCGGCTTCGGCTGCAGCAAACAACGCTGGAGCCTCAGGCGGCCCCTCCGGACGGCAGCCAGCGAATCGCCACTCGCCACGATGTGCGTAAAGGTAAGGAACGGCGGGCCGGACAGTGGTCCGGCCCCTCCATACGGCCTTACCTTTGGAGACCTTCGGTCTCAAGCGGAGGACTGTTGGCCGTGGAGGGGCCGCCTGAGGGCGCTCCTCAGGAGCGCGCGAAGTCGGCCCGCTGGGGGCGAAGTGACGCAATCGGCGGCCCGGACGGCCAACGGCCGGGCCGGCTTCGGCTGCAGCGAACTGGAGCCTCAGACGGCCCCTCCGGACGGCAGACAGCGAATCGCCACTCGCCACGATGTGCGTAAAGGTAAGGAACGGCGGGCCGGACAGTGGTCCGGCCCCTCCATACGGCCTTACCTTTGGAGACCTTCGGTCTCAAGCGGAGGGCTGTTGGCCGTGGAGGGGCCGCCTGAGGGCGCTCCTCAGGAGCGCGCGAAGT
>JAYENL010000046.1:0-2725 GCA_034722055.1 Armatimonadota bacterium | reverse complement strand
CGCCGACCTGGGCCTGCCACAACTGCGCGTCAGGGACGCAGCCTCAATCTGATCGAACCGCCGTGTACGGACCCGTACGCACGGTGGTGTGACAGGGACAGCCCGTGAGGGCCTACCTATGTCAATGTGGGTGTAGGCGGCTGCTACTGGAGCCGCTGGATGATCTGCTGCTGCATGACCTGGTTGTTCTGGAGGTTCAGAAGCTGCAGACGCAGGTTGCTGGTCCCGAGCCGCTGCCAGTTGGTCGGGCGGAGGACCGCCGCTGCGCCAGCCTGGAGCCCAATGCCGCCGAAGGCCCCCTGCTGCATGCCCCGGCCGATCGGCCCCTGCAGGTTGAGGTCGAACTGGAGCCCCGGCGCCCCTATGACCTGGACCTCGAGGCCCTGGGCATCCGGGATGAGCTGCAGCGGCTGCGCGCCGAGGTTCTGCATATTGCGCAGCTCGAAGAGCCGGTCCCCGGCCGCCGTGGAGCGGATGAACCGCACCAGATTCACCTGCAGGCCCTGCGGATTGGCTACCTGCACAGCGGGGAGCTGGAGCAGGCCGCTGAACTGCACTTGTCCGGCCCCCTGCGACTGCAGCGCGAAGATCTGCCCCGGCTCGAAGTAGCTGAGCTGGCCGAGGCCGTTGCTGTTGATGTCAAAGGTGAGGCTCTTGTTCTGGGCCTGGCCGAAGACGAAGATAAGCGTTTGCTCTCCGGGGGCTTGAAGCGCCGGACCCTGGAGGCGCAGCCGCGGCTGCTGGCGCAGGATCACAGGCGGCCGCTGCACCAGGGGGTACACGATGCTGGAGTTGGGGATGCGGGTATTGGGGTCCGTGTTCACGGACCTGTTAGGATTGAAGAACCGCCTCCCGCCCTCATCGGTGATCTGCTGCACCTCAGTCTCGTCGGAGGCGACCACCACCACGGTATCCGCCCCGGGACCGCCATACTCGGCGCCGGGCAGGTGCGGGTTGGGGGGCGTGCATTCCTCATAGGACATGGCCACGCCGGTCGGCCCGCCGCCATAGGAGAAGGTGTTCTGGCTCCAGTTCACCGTGGCGACGCTGGGATCCGGGCCGTCGGTCTCGTTCTGTGCGTAGGGATCGTTGTTGTCGTAATGGAGGATGCGGCGGGTATTGCCGTCCACCTGGGTATCGTAGGGCACCACGGCGTGCCCCCACCCATTGCCCCAGACGATGAGCACCGGCCGGTTGGCGGTCTGGTTGCAGAGCTGCTCGCAGCGGGTGAATACCGCACGAGCGTCCTGGCTGTTTATCAGCGCGTTGTGGGTGTCCAGGACCTCCTGCGTGTACCACCCGCCCTGTTGCTGCTGGACGGTCTCTCGGGTGGTGTCATTCCAGTCATACCACCACACCCACGGCTGGTGCGTGGCAGGGCTCGTGAAGTGGATGGCATGGTACATGTGGTCGTGCTCGCCATTGCGCAGGCGGAGGCTGGAGACGCTCATCCCGTAGCAGTTGCCGCCGGCCCCGGCCGAGGTGTAGGCGTTGTCGAACCACTGCTGGGCCGCCGGCCTGTGGGTGCCGTCAGCGTACTCGACGTTTGACGCGCCGAAGTAGTGGGCGTAGAGCTTCCAGTCGATGGTCGCCCGGCTGAAGTTGGGGAACTTCCAGCCGTGGTAGCCGCGATAGCCTCGCGGCGCGATAACCTCGTATTGCAGTGTCGGCGTGTTCTTGGCCGCCTCGGTGTCGCGGACATAGACGTCGTGCATCTGAGGAATAGCGGCGTTGTCGGGGACCTTGAAGCACAGGGAGTTGGGGAAGAACTCCAGGTCCGGGCCCCAGTAGTGGGTCTGAACCGGCGAGCCGTCGAAGTACACCGTGCAGTTGCCGTGGAAGCCGTTGCCCATGGCGTAGGCCCAGATGCCGGGGTAGCCCTGGCCGGGCCAGAAGCTGCTGACTCTGAAGAGAACGAAGTCATGGACACGCCTGAGCAGATCCGGGTCGATGCGCGCGATAGACAGCTCCGGCCGGTCAAGGGCCTCCGCGTACGTCCCCTTCACGGTGAGCAGCATGCTCTGCTGCAACTCGCGAGGGTACTGCTGGAACTGCGTGACCGCTGCCTCTACCTTCTCTCCGGGTACTCCCTGCTCCCTGAGGGCCTGCTCGAACTCCTGAGACAGCGTGACCGGCGTTAGGCTGGCGAGGTCAGGTATCTGCTGTGGTCTCACCAGCAGAGGCCGTGTCGGTCTCAGCACCCTCGGCCGCTGCTGCGCCATGGCAGGCGTTATGACCATCGCCAACACGACGAGAACCATCCCATGCAACGCAAGGCGACGCACGTCCCATCAGCCCCTTCCGCTCCCCCAGTAGTGAGTGAACCACAGACGGTGCGGCAGCCGCCGGAGTGCGGTATGCTTCTCGCCCTCCCACGCGGCCTCCCGAAACGTCCTTTGCCTGATGCATCGGGTATGTTACAGCTACATGCAGAACTACAATGCCCGCGGCCGCCGCCGCGGGCATTGTAGTGGTGGGCTATCCGCTTGACTCAGGTAGCTGTCAGGCGTAGTCTTCGCGGGTATGGAGGACTACCCGCGGACGATGCTGGAACTTGAGTCGCGCTTCGGCACGGAGGAAGCCTGTCGCGAGTATCTTTTCAGCCTGCGCTGGCCTGAGGGCTTCCGTTGCCCCCGTTGCGGGCACGACAAGGCGTGGGCCCTGGCCCGCGGGCTGCACGAGTGTGCCGCGTGTGGCGTGCAGACCTCGGTGACCGCAGGCACCA
>JAYENL010000045.1:0-13965 GCA_034722055.1 Armatimonadota bacterium | reverse complement strand
ACACCCTAAAGGCCGCTGGTACTGGAACTTTATCGGCTGGCCAGGATCAAGTTATGACAATCCAGAAGTATGGATACCATCGACTCATAACGACGGACAGAATGTATTGCTACTTGATGGTCATGCTAAGTGGTTTAAGTATCCTCAGTTTAGAGATAAGAGCGTTGATGGGAGGCTAAACTGGCGACCTCGGTAGCAAAGAGCAAATGCCGCGTACTCCGAAATATGGGGACATCCGAATCCGTCAAGTGCCCGTCGGATAAGTTCCTGGATCCCGGCTATGGCTGCAACTGGCGCGGCTGGGGCTACTACATCGGTCACCCCACGCGCGGCATGAGGGCCTCTCCCCCCAGCTTTGACGTCCGGTATGACGGCTGCCCTCTGTCCCTGATCGAGCACCCGGCCGAGCTGCCCATCATGGCAGACTCTTACAGGTCATCGGCCAACCCGCGACTATACAGGTACTACATCTACAAAGAGGCCAACAAGTACCCCGATCGCTTCGGCCGGCATAGTGGCGGGAACAACTTCGCGTTCGCAGACGGCCACGCCAAGTGGGTGCAGTGCAACCAGGCGCTGAACCTGAAGTGGCGCTACTACCAGTGAGTCGGTGAGACCGCCACTGGGTGGCGGCTGGCGCCACCAGCCCGGCGGATGTGACCGGCGAGCCGAGATCTGGATGGAGAGGCAGGCGGGCGGCGCCGGAGGTTGGGGGCCCCCCGCCCACGTCCGCGGCTATGCTATCTCGACAAGCTCCAGGTCGAAGGTGAGCGTCTCGCCCGCCAGGGGATGGTTGGCGTCCAGCGTCAGACTCTCGTCGCCAACCTCAGCCACCCGAGCGGCGAAGGGCCGCCCATCCTGGCCCCGGACCTGCAACTGCATACCCACCTCGGGGTCGATCTCGTCAGGCATTTGGTCCCGCTGGACCTCGAAGATGGCGTCCTCGTGCCGGGGGCCATAGCCCTTCTCTGGCGAGACCTCGACCGTCCTCCTCTCGCCTACCTCCATGCCCCTGACCGCGTCCTCGAAGCCCGGGATGACCTCGCCCTCATCGATGGTGAACTCAATGGGGTCTCGTTCGCGGGAGCTGTCGAAAACAGTGCCGTCGTCGAGCTTCCCGATGTAGTGTACCTTCACGGTATCTCCATCTGATGCGTGTGCCATTGGTCCACCCTTCCAGGTCGGTGATGGTTCGCGAGAACCGCCGCGACCACGGCGGCCGCCGTGGTCATTATGAGGGCCTCCCGCAACCTGTCCTATGTAGGTCTTCGCGACTCGCGCGAGAATGCCTGCCTCGCCGACTGTGGCGCGGCTGCGCCACGGCGCTTGGCGCGTCGTGGCGAGCCGATAGCCGTAGGACGCGGCGCGCTAAGACGACGCGGACGCGCAGGTCCATGCCCGCGGCGTCGCGAACAGACGCGACAGTCTGACACAATGCTGGCGCGGGGAGCCACGGAGACACTGAGGAGGCGCTCAGCATGCGCAGCCGTTTCAGCATCTTAATTGCTCTGATGGCGCTGATCATTGCTCTTCCCTGCTTCGCCGCCGACACCGACGGCGACGGCATCCTCGACGAGCACGAGGAGGCCCTGGGCACCGACCCCGAGCTGCCGGAGGCCCTGCAGCTCATCCACGAGGACGGCCTGGAGTCGGAACAGAGGCGGCAGGAGGAGGGCTACGACCCCACCAAGGACGTCCTCACCGTCGAGTTCTGCCACGTGGCCGAGGACCGCTACCTGTGGCGGACGACCTTCGCCGAGCCCCCGCAGCTTGAGAACACCGTCCATCATCTCTACATCGATGCGGACGCCGATGAGACCACCGGTCGCGAGGGCCGCGGCTGCGAGTACATGCTCAGCCTGTCCGGAGGCGGGCCGTGGTCGAACTTCTACACCGCCGACGGCCGGCGCAGCTCCGGCCCGGTGGTCTCCATCGCCACGGAGGGCAACGTGCTGTATACCTCCGCCGACTGCGAGCTGGGCCGCGATGAGAACGGCGTTCGTTTCCGCATGTGGGTGCTGTGCCACACCACCACCGAGGCCGGAGAGCAGCCCGCGATGAGCGACTCCACCTCCCAGTTTCTCGTGGAGGGGATCCCTGTGAACGACCGCGACAAGATCGTGCGCCCCATCGACTACACCGAGAGCCACAACGTGACCGGGACCTTCGGGCTGGACATCATCCGCCCGGTCCTCCGCCACGAGGCCAACGTGGTGGTCCGATACGACGAGCTGGCCACTGAGGACTGGCCGGTGGACCTGTTCACCTCTCGCCGCTACGGGCACCTCACCCGGGAGGCCCAGGGGGCCACCGCGAGCTGGACGATCCAGCGGCCCGGCAGCTACTACGTCGGGTTCCTGATGTACGATGATGGCAACGACGAGCGCATCGGAATACGCGTCAACGACGAGTTCATGGGCATCGCGGTGGCCAACGCCGACAACAACCGCCACTGGATCTACCACCTCTCCGAGCCCGTGGAGTTGCAGGAGGGCGACGTCGTGACTCTGGAGGCCGTCGGCCCCGGGGGCCGCCACGGCGTCTCCCGGCTGCTGCTGATGCCTGAGGCACCGGAGCACCGTGAGATCGAGTACCTGGTCGAGAACACGAACTGGATCGCCCCGGTGAACACCGAGGGACAGGCCTGGATCTCCTGGACGACCACCTGGCCGTCGTCGAGCCGCTTCGAGTACGGGCGCACCACCGATTACGGGCAGGTGGCGACCGAGGACTGCCACCGGCTGGTGCACCGGGTGCGCCTCACGGGCCTGGAGCCGGGCGTGACCTACCACGGCCGGGGCGTGGGCATCGACCCCGACGGGGAGCCGTACTACGGCCCCGACGTGGAGTTCACCGCCGACGGGATCGAGCCGCCGCCCACCCGCGAGGGTGTCACTCGGGTCCCGCTGACCGTCCGCAACTGGCATGATGTGGACGCTGAGGCCTGGCCGGTGACGGGCGGCGCTCCTTTCCCCGAGGGCGCGCTGGGCAGCGTGGACGACGTGCGCGTGATGCGCGATGGCGAGGAGGTCCTGGCGCAGCTCAAGCCGCTGGGCACGTGGCGCGACGGCAGCATCAAGTGGGTGCTGGTGACGCTGCTGTCTGACGTCCCCGCCGGCCAGAGCGCCCAGTACGTCCTGGAGTTCGGCCGCGAGGTCAGCCGCGGCGCTGAGCCCGTGCCAATGGCGCGCGTTGAGGCCGGCGAGGTGATCATCGACACCGGCGCGTCCCAGTTCACCGTGGATGCGCACGGGCAGATCGTTGGGCCCGACGGCCCGTGCATCACCGAGCTTGTGGGCGCGGATGGCACGACCTTCTCCAGCGCCCTCTCGGACGCCGAAGTGACGCTGGAGGAGAATGGGCCCATCCGCTGCGTGGTGAAGACCGCCGGTGATCTGATGTCCGAGGAGGGCGGCGGTTCTTTCCGCATCGAGCAGCGCATCATGGCCTATCGCGGCCAGGCATTCCTGCGCGTGCACCATACCTTCATGAATGACCTCGGCGAGAGCGAGTTCACCGACATCCAGCGCCTCAGCTACGTTGTGCCCTCCTCCGAGCCGGGCTGGAAGGTCCTGGGCACGGACGGCTCAGTGCTGCTCGCGCTCAATCCCGGCACGCCGCGCGTCTGGCAGCGCTTCGACAACGAGTTCGTGCCCGCGGGTGGCGAGCCGGTCGAGGGCCGCCTGGGCGGGGGAGTGATCGCCGACGACGCCTCGGTGGCCGTCTCCGTGCGCGACTGCTGGCAGAACTACCCCAAGGGCTTCGAGATCGCCGATGACGGGCTGCACATCGACCTCTGCCCGGACTTCGAGGCCGGCCTCTACGATGAGTTCCCCTTCGAGGAGGAGGGCCACCACCTCTACTACTACCTGCGCGACGGCACCTACACCCTCAAGCGCGGCATGGCGAAGACCCACGAGATGCTGGTGGACTTCGGCGGCGACGAGGCGGCAGTTGTAGCCCACCCGCGGATCTTCCAGCGCCCGCTGCTGCTGACCGCTCAGCCGCAGTGGTACTGCGACAGCAAGGCCTTCTACAGCGTGGCGCCGCGCGATGAGGAGCGCTTCGCGGCCTACGAGGAGGCCATCGACCGCAACCTGGAGCGCTACGCCGAGATGCAAGAGCGCCGGCATGACTTCGGGATGATGAACTACGGGGACTGGTACGGTGAGCGCGGCTCCAACTGGGGCAACATCGAGTACGACACCCAGCACGCCTTCTTCGTGGAGTACATCCGCTCGGGCAATCCGGACGCGTTTTTCCTCGGCCACGCCACCGAGCTGCACAACCGCGACATTGACACCGTGCAGTGGTCATCCGACCCCGGGGACGTCGGCGCCGTGTACGTGCACCAGATGTGCCACGTGGGCGGCTACTACGACAGGTCCGTGCCTGATACGCTGGGCTTCCCGAGAGCCGGCTTCACGGTCAGCCATGCCTGGACCGAGGGCCACTTCGACCACTACTTCCTGACCGGCGACCCGCGCTCGCTGGCGACCGGCACGGCGGTGGCCGACTTCTTCACCGACAAGCAGCTCTCCCGCCCCTACGACTGGACGAGCTGCCGCACGCCGGGCTGGCACCTCATTATGCTCGCTTCTGCCCTTGCGGCCACCAACGATCCCTACTACCTGAACGCGGCGCGGGTCGTGGTGGACCGCGTGCTGGAGACCCAGGACGTGGAGCCTCGCGAGCTGCCGGAGTATCAGAAGGAGCCCGGCCGCACCCACCAGGTTGGCGGCTGGTCGCGCATGATGGTCCCCGGCCACTGCCACTGCGAGCCGCGGCATCGCGGAAACGCCGGCTTCATGGTCGCCATCCTCCTGACGGGCCTGACCTACTACCATGATGTGACCCAGGAGCCGGCCGTCAAGCAGGCCATCATCCGCGGCGCGCACTATCTGCTCGATGAGTGCTACTCTGACGAGACCCACGGCTTCCGCTACACCTCCTGCCCCAATACCCGCTACGGCTCCGGCGCCTCGCCGCTCATGGTCGAGGGCGTCGCCCGCGCCTACCGCTGGACGGAGGACGAGCGCTTCCTCGACCCGCTGACCCATGCCCTGGCCCTCGGCGCCGGCGGCAGCGCCTACGGGAAGGGGTTCTCGATGTACTACCGCTGCGCGCCGCGGCTGCTCGCGGACCTGGCGGCGATGGGTCTGACCCTGGAAGAGCGGGAGCAGGAGGCGCTGGTTCCCTTTGAGAAGCCCGGGTGGCTGGCAGAGCTTCCCGAGGATCGGCTCATCGTGGTTCAGGCCGAGGACTTCGCCGAGCAGGGCGAGGGGGTAGTGGAGGAGCGCGACGACCGCCATGCCACCTGGGGCACGATGATCACCAAGTGGCACGCCGACCTGGGACACTGGCTGCAGTGGCGGCTCGGGGTCCCCGAGGATGGGCGCTACCGGGTCATCTTCCGCTACGCCACAGGCTCGGAGAACGCGCGCCGGCGCATCGAGATCGACGGGGAGCCGCCGCACGAGGCGGCCGAGGAGTTCGCCTTCCCGCACACCGGCGGCTACGGCACCAACCCCACCGACTGGCAGTACCGTCCGCTTCAGGACGCTGAGGGCAACGAGGTCGTGGTCCCCCTCTCCGCGGGCCAGCACACCATCCGCATGACGAATCTCGGCGACGGCCTGGGGCTGGACTTCATCGTGCTGGTGCAGGAGGATTGAGGCAAAGCGGGTATGCTGTCAGCCGCTGGCGGCGATGACGGCCGCCAGGGCCTCGCAGGCCTCCTGCGCCAGGGCCTCGTCATCGGCCTCCACCATGATGCGCACCACCGGCTCGGTGCCGGAGGGGCGGATGAGCAGGCGAGCGCGGTCGTCAAGCCGCGCCTCCCATCGCTCGATCTCCGCAGCCACGGCCGTGTCGGTGCGCCACGCCTCGCGATTCGCGACCGGGACGTTCACCAGAAGCTGGGGGATCTTCACCACCGGCGCCGCAAGCTCCGCCAGCGGCCGGCCGGTCCGGGCCACGACCTGGCAGACCCGCAGCGCGGTGTCGATCCCGTCACCGATCATGGTGTCAGGGAAGATGATGTGCCCGGACTGCTCGCCACCCACCAGCGCCCCCGTCTCCCGCATGGCCTCCACCACGTAGCGGTCGCCCACGGGAGTGCGGCGCAGCTCGATGTCGCGGGCGCTCAGAGCCCGCTCCAGGCCCAGGTTATTCATCACCGTGCCCACCACCAGCGGCGGCTGGAGCAGGCCGCGGTCCTGCAGGTCGGTCGCCAGCACGTACTTGGTCGCATCGCCATCGACGATCCCGGCCTTGTGGTCCGCGAACACCGCCCGGTCGGCGTCGCCGTCGAACGCGACTCCGAGATCGGCGCCCCGCTCAGCGACCGCCCACGCCATCGCATGAGGCGAGGTTGAGCCGCACCCCACGTTGATGCTCTCGCCACGCGCATCGGCATTGATGGTCTCCACCGCGGCGCCCGCCTGCTGGAGGGCCCGCGGCGCCAGCTCGAACGCCGAGCCGTGCGCGCAGTCGAGCACCACCCTCAGCCCATTCAGATCCCGTAAGCTCCGGCCCTCGAACAGCAGGTCGAGGTAGCGGTCGCCAGCCGCCTCATCGTTCCGGCATCGCCCCGGCCTGGCAGCACCAGCACCTTCGCCCTCCCGCACCAGCACCTCCACCCGCTCCTGCCGCGACCACGGCAGCTTGTGCCCGCTGGGGCCAACGAGCTTCACTCCGTTGAACTCCGGGGGGTTGTGCGAGGCGGAGATGATCACGCCACCGGCGGCGTGGCTGCGGCTCACCAGCAGACAGAGCGCGCCCGTGGGGATGACCCCGCAGTCGATCACGTCGATGCCCGCGGCGCAGAGGCCCTCCGCGGCGGCACTCGCCAGCGCCGGCCCGGAGGTTCGCGTGTCGCGCGCCATCAGCACCTGGCCCCCGCCGGCCTCGGCGATGACCGCGCCCCACGCACAGCCGACCGCCCGCGCCAGGTCGCAGCTTAGATCGCGGCCGGCCACCCCCCGAACGCCGTCAGTGCCGAAGAGCGCATCGGATGCCATGGGCGGTACAGCTCCGGGCGCGGCGTCAGACGCCGGCGGACTCACCGGCGGAGAGGACCAGCGCGGACTCCTTCTCCCCTCGGCTACCCATCACCTGCGGCCTGTGTCGTTCCGTGCTACGGCAGCATCCCCGATCTGAGGTGCGGGCGCCCTCGCCCGCACATCCGCGCCTGAAAGCAGACCTCCGGCTCCAGCCTGCAGGCGGGCGAGGGCGCCCGCCTCCCATGATGACCGTGATCCCCATATGATGACCGTGATCCCGACCCGGCGGAGGAGATTCGCGCCCGCACCGCCAATTGAGATACGTGTGAGCACGCTGCAGGGAGGGTCGGTCATGCGAACTGCGCTGACGATGCTGCTGGCCGCGATGTCGATCTCTCTCGCCGTGGCAGAGCCGCTGCAGAACACGGACTTCGCGCAGGCGGCCGGGGACGCCTCCATCCCGGCGCACTGGGATGTCCCCGAGGGCTCGGCCTGGCAGCGGGAGACCGGTGGCCCGGACGATGGCTCGGTCCTGGCGTGGAGCGGCGAGGGTGTGGCGCCGCCGGTCGTCCAGCGCGCCGACTTCCTGACGCCCGGCGCTGGCTATCGCCTGAGTGCGACGCTCCACAGTGATGGCACGCTTCGGCCGCTGGTGCGTGCGGTGGATCTCGCATCGGGCGAGCCCCTCGCCAGCATCGTCGCGGAGGCCACGGAGGTTTGGCAGGAGCTGCGTGCGGAGTTCGAGGCTCAGAGCGCCGATGTGCGCGTCGAGATCTTCGCGGACGCCCGGCACGTCGAGCGCGCGGACGCTCCGCGTGGCGCGGTCGCCGTCGCCCGGGTGGCGCTGGACAAGGTGAGGGCGAAGGAGCAGCCTCCACTCCCCGACCTGGGTGAGAACGTGGCACTGGGCGTGTCCTACACGATGGCGCCACCCCCGAGCTACGGCTACTGCACAGACGAGGGTGACGCGGTCCAACTCACCGATGGCGAGTACACCGAGGGGCACTTCTGGACCCGCCCCACCACCGTCGGCTGGAGCGGCGTCTCGCCCAAGTACGTCACCATCGATCTCGGCCAGGATCGGCCCATCAGGGGGATGTCCTTCGGCACCGCTGCGGGCGTCGCGGGCGTGCACTGGCCCGCCCGCATCCTGATCTTCGTGAGCGAGGACGGGCAGACATGGTACGAGGTCGCCGATCTGGTGGAGCTGCACACGCAGCGGGAGGAGCTGCCGCCCTTCGGGGAGTATGCCGAGCGCCGCCTCTGGACCGGCGACCTGCACACCCACGGGCGGTTCGTGAAGCTCTTCATGGAGCCCACGCCCAACTACCTGTTCGTGGACGAGATCCAGGTCTTCCGGGGGGACGAGGCGTGGCTGAGCGAGCCGCTGGACGGGTCGCCCATCACCGAGGTCGAGCAGCACATGGAGACGGTGCGCATCACGGGCCTGATCCAGGATCAGTTCCGGTGCGACCTCGACCCCATCGGCGACGACATCCGCCGCCTGCCGCTGGCCCGGCGGCAGCCCTTCGAGGTTCGGGCCATGCAGCTCGCGGAGGAGATCGACGAGATGGAGCCGATCCCGATGGAGGACTTCGTGGCCATCCTGCCCATGACGGATCTGGAGCGGCGCATCTTCGGGCTTCAGGCCGACGTGTGGCGCGCACAGGGCAAGCCCCAGATCCGACTGTGGGATCAGCATCGCTGGGACCCGCTGGCACCCTCCGCCGAGCCTGGGCCGGACGCAGCGGCCGCGGCCGTCGAGCTTCACATGATGGCGAACGAGTATCGGGCGGACGTCTTCAACATCACCAACGCCTCCGACCGCGACCTGCGCCTGCGCATCACGGGCCTGCCCGGCGGCCCGAATCCCGACTGGATCTCAGTGCACGAGGTGCTTCACGTCGGCACCCGCTGGTTCACCGCGGTGGCGGCGGCGCTCCCGGAGGCCGACCGGGTGGGCGAGGACTACCTGGTGACCGTCCCGGCGGGCATGGTCCGGCAGGTGTGGATCGCCCTCAACCGCCCTGACCTGGAGCCCGGCACCTACGCCGGCAGCATCCGGCTCAGCGCCGCCACCGGCTTCTCGGGAAGCGTCCCCATCCGCGTGCGCATCTACCCGCTGCGCTTCCCGGATCAGACCACGCTGCTGGTGGGCGGCTGGAGCTACACCAATGCCACGGCCTACGGCCTCACCCCGCAGAACCGTGCGGAGATCATCGACCACCTGCAGTCGCACTACGTGAACGCCCCGTGGGCGACTCGCGGGGTGCTGCAGCCGGGAGAGTACGACGCGGAGGGCAACATGGTCGCCAGGCCACAGACCTGGCAGTTCGACGAGTGGCAGGCGGCGTGGCCGGACGCGAGGATGTACATGGTCTTCATGGCGGTGGGCGACAGCTTCGACGGCTCCCGGATGGGCACTGAGGTCTTCAACCGCAAGGTCGGCGCCTGGGCGCGCTTCTGGGCCGACCACATGCGGGAGCTTGGGCTGGACGGCAACCAGCTCGGCCTGCTGCTGGTTGACGAGCCGCACGATCGCGAGCAGTACGAGACCATCGTGGGCTGGGCGAAGGCCATCGAGGCCGCGGCGCCGGAGATCGTGACCTGGGAGGACCCGCAGCCGCCCAGCCTCGACGAGCACGTGGTCGCGATGTTCGAGAGTGTGGACGTCCTCTGCCCCTACCGCAGGCAGTACATGACCAGAGGACAGTGGTACACGGAGCTGCTGGCCGAGCAGCAGGCGGCCGGGAAGGACCTCTGGTTCTACAGTGCCGACGGCCCCGCCCGCAGCTTCGACCCCTTCAGCTACTACCTGATGCAAGAGTGGCATGCCTTCGGCATCGGCGCCATGGGCTCGTGCTTCTGGTGCTTCACCGACAATGGCAGGGTCTCGTGCTGGAACGAGTATACCGCGCAGGGCAACGGGCCCTACTGCCCGACCTACATCGACGACACCTCCAACACCCCGGCCAAGTACATGGAGGCCATCCGGGAGGGCGTTGAGGACTACGAGTACCTCACCATGCTGCGGTCTCGCGTGGAGGAGCTTGAGGGCCGCGGGGTCCAGGACGCCCGGCTGACTGCGGCGCGGAAGCTGCTGGATACCGCCGTCGGGCGCGTGATGGCCATGGACGTCGAGCCCAGCTACACGTGGGATGAGCCCAAGGACCGGGCGGTCCAGGACCGGGTGCGGATCCAGATCCTGCAGGCGCTGACCGCGCTGTCAGAGCTGTGAGGCGGGCGCCCTGCCGAAATCCCGTGGCATGGACACTGGAGACCTGCGGTCTCGGCCCGTGCGCTGCGTGCCGTTCCGTGGTGCGGAGGCCCTCCTCCGCACGCCGTTTGTCGTTGTCGGGCTGGAAGCCCGACCTACGCGGGAGATGTCCGAGTGGCGGCAAGAAGCAACTCAGGGGATTCCGCTGGAGGAGGCGCACGACATGAGACATCTGACGCTGATCGTGGTAGCTGCACTGACCGCCGGGATGCTCGCGCACTGCTCAGCCCAGGAGCTGACGCGTGACATGCTCGGGCGGGACGTCAAGTTCCGCATCGTCGTGGACAAGGTCATGCAGCCGGAGGCCGGCTGGACTACCGAGGAGTGGATGGTGAAGGAGGCCGCTGACGCGGGCTTCAACGTCTACTCCCCGCGCCGGGGCTACAGCGACCTCGATGCCGTCCGCCAGGTGACGCAGTGGTGTGAGAAGTACGGCATCTTCCACCTGGTGTGGATGCGCGGCACGCTGGGCGTGCAGAACCCTGACGAGGCGCAGGGGAGGATGCTCGTATGGCGCAACGGTGGCGAGCAGCCCCTGTGGAGCCCCAACTCTGACGAGTTCTGGGAGTGGACCACCCGCTACATCACCGAGTACGCCCGCATCAGCGCCGACAATCCGCACCTGCTGGGCGTCTTCCTCGACTACGAGAACTACGCCAAGGGACAGCGAATGTCCGGGAGCGTCTACGACCTCTCCTACGACCAGATGACCCTCGACATGTTCGCCGAAGCCCAGGGCGTGGAGATCCCCCAGCTCGAGCCGGCCGAGCGCTACCAGTGGCTGCAGAATCAGGGCCTTCACGACCAGTTCGAGGCCTGGCAGCTCGACCACTGGCGCCAGCGCTGCCGGACCCTGCGCGAGGCCGTGGACGAGCACGACCCCGGGTTTCAGTTCTGCATGTATCCCGCGCCGGGCACGCGATTCATGCGTGAGGCGGCCTTCCCGGAGTGGACCTCCGAGGAGGCGCCGCTGATCTTCGCCGACGCGGTGACCTACGGCCGCCGCACCAGCTTCCTGCCCCAGTCGGGGGCGCTGCAGCAGGGCAGGCGGCTGCTCGCCGAGCGGATGCAGGGCGTGGCCGAGATCGGCCTGCCCCACTACTACACCGGCGGCATCGATCCGGTGGTGCGCGGCGCCGATCCCGAGTACTGCGGGAAGAACGCGGTGATGATCAGCGCCATCACCGACGGCTACTGGATCTTCTACGAGGGCCCCGAGTACCAGGAGGATCATCCGAACTACTGGATGTGGTTCACGTGGGCCAATGACGCCATCGCGGCCGGGGAGCTGCAGCGCTGGCAGGAGGCGCGCGAGACGCCCGATCCGTGGGCCTTCGGCGGCATCGGCACCGGCGAGGCGGGGCTGAGTGCTCCTGAGCCGACCGGCGAGACGGTGGAGCTGCCCCTCGTGAAGCTGCGGCGTCGGAACCTGCTGCTGGTTAACGCCGCGGCCGGCGAGCCGGCGGAGCTGGGCGTGACAATCGGCCGCGTGGGCGACGCCGAGGCCGACCTGGAGTGGAGCGCCCATGATCTCACCTGGGAGCAGATCGCGGAGGGCACGGTCCCCTTCGGCGACGGCACCATCAGCTTCACTCCCCAGGAGGGCGGCATCTACGCCCTCAACGTCGTGGCCGGGTCATCGTCCTACGCGATCACGAGTGCGAACGTACCGGTGGGTATCTATGCCGGCCGCGGCCTGGGGATCATCGGCGCCGCGCAGCGGCTCTACTTCGCTGTCCCGGAGGATGCGGAGCAGTTCGCCATCACCGCGCGCGGCTTCGGCGCGGAGACGGCCCGGCTGAACGTCCACGACCCGGCGGGCGAGATGGCCGCGACGGGCCAGACCACGCCCACGGAGGAGCGCGTAACGGTGGAGGTCCAGGCCGGGGACCACGCGGGCGAGACCTGGGCGCTGGAGATCGCGCGGGCGGACATCGGCACCACCCTCGAGGACGTTCATCTGTCGCTGGGCGATCAGCTTCCACCGGTGCTGTCCCTGATCCCGGAGCACGTCTTCGAGGCCGAGTGAGCGCCGTTGTCGCCCGCGGCTACCGTGGTGTCGTACGGAGCGGCGGGCTGCCCAGCCCGCCTGCCGTTGCCGTTCGCCGTTGCTCCCTGTAGGGCGCGGACCCGTGCCGCGCCAGTCGTCGTCGTCATTGGCCGTCCCGTGGCACGCACACTCCTGTGCGTGCGCCGTTGCCGCATGTCGTCCCCAGTGCGGGTGCCCCCCGCACGGCGTTTGCCGTTCTGTCGCTCGGTCCCCCCGGACAACATCCGTGGGGCAGGCTTCCAGCCTACCGCCGTTTGCCCCTCTCAAATCACTCCACAATGCTGGGAGACGGGCGCCCTCGACATGGCGGCGCTGCGCGTCCCTCAGAACTGGTTCCCGTAGATGCGGTCACCCAGCTCCATGGTCTTCGTGGCGTCGGCGAAGCACGTCTCCGGCTCCACGTTCTCCTTGATGCAGTCGATGAAGTGCCGATTCTCGCCGTAGAAGCCGTAGAAGTGACGCCGCTCCTCGCTCTCGGCGGCCTCCGTGGTGCCGATGACCTCGGCGCTGAGCTCCCCGTCGGCGTGGATGATCGCCCCGCCGTCCTCCTCGGGATTGCAGAAGGCCGAGATGCCCCTGGCGTGCATCTCGAACTGGTGCACCCGCCCGCCCGTCTGCCAGTTCGTCAGCAGCACCCCGGTGCAGCCGGAGGTATGGCGGGTGATGGCGATCCAGCTCGTCTCGAACTCGCGCCCGTTGAACTTGATGTCGCTGGCAACCTGCTCCACGTCCCCGCCCATCCAGCGCAGCGTATCCACGGCGTGGATGGCGTCGCAGTAGAGGATATCGACGGCGCCATTGTAGTAGGGCCCCGCGGTGTGCCACTTGTAGAAGGTGCTTACCGCCTGGATCATGTTCCCGCGCTCCAGGACCTTCTCCCGGCACTGCTGCAGCACCGGAATGAAGCGGCGGTTGAAGGCGGTCATCGTCAGGCAGTTGTTCTCGTCCGCGAGCTGCGCGAAGGAGCGCACCTGATAGCTGGTGATCGCCGGGGGCTTCTCGATGAAGACGTTCAGCCCCTCATTCAGGCAGTGCACAACGATGTCGAAGAGGTGGTGTGGCGGCATGAGCACCCACACCGCGTCCGGATCGAGGTCCTCGATCATCTGTTTGTAGTCGGTGCTGGTGTAGTCGATCTCGAACTTCTCGGCGGTGGTGTAGCACTTGTCCTCGATGAGGTCGCACAGCCCCACCAGCTCAACGTCATCCATCTCCGCCAGCGACGGGTAGTGCACGCTGTTGGCCATCCCCCCGGCGCCGATGAGGGCGCACCGGACCGTGTTTGCCATCTCGCTCCACTCCTGTATCGAAATCTGGGCCGCAGGCGACTCTTCACTGCGTGGGCGAGTATTCACCGCGGGGCTGGGATTCCCTTCGTCGGGATCAGATCAGCAGCGCCGCTGCAGTCGCCCAGATGTACGGCTCTGCAGCATTACCCGCATCTTGCGGAAGGCCTGCGATGGACTCGAGCAAGCGCTCACCCGTGTGGTGTGTCGTATGGGGAGGGGCCGCCCGAGCGTAGCGATGGAGAAGCCAGTAGGCTTCTCTTAAGAGTTCGCTATCCGAACTCCAGGGTGCCGCCTGCGCGGTCGTGTTGCGCAGGCGGCAGGTTCCATCCCGGCCGTTTTTCGTTC
>JAYENL010000044.1:0-2735 GCA_034722055.1 Armatimonadota bacterium | reverse complement strand
ACCTCGGGCACGTGGGCGAGAACGGCGAGGTGCTGCCGCCCTTCGAGTGGGACGAGGAGCGCCGCCTGCACCTGCGCTGCCAGCTCGACGCGCTGTTCTTCCACCTCTACGATCTCGGGCGCGAGGCCACCACCTACATCCTCGACACCTTCCCCATCGTTCGCGAGCACGACGAGGAGCAGTTCGGCCGCTACCGGACAAAGGAGCTCATCCTGCACTACTTCAAGGCCTACGCCGCCGGCGATATGGAGGCGTGGGTGGAGGGCTGAGACGAGGCGAACGCGAAGCGTAACGCTCTTGGAGCCTTACTACTACGAGTACGCCGAGCACGGCGTGTCGGCGCAGTTCGGCCCGCCGCCGAGGATGCGCAGAAAGCCGAGAGGTGGCAATGAGTGAGCGTCGCGGCGCTGGGTGTTGATACCGGGCTGAGCATCACCACGCTCGCTGCCCGCGAGGGCGGCGGTATCGAGCGCGTGAGTGTGCTGACCCGACCGCAGACCGGCACCGCCGAGAACGCGCTGATGATCCGCGCCGTGCGCCACGGCGTGCGGTCGGCGCTGTGGTCGCTCGGCGAGCTGACGGTGGTGGCGACCGAGCGGCTCGTGTTCGGGCGCGGGAGCAGCCTGGGGGCGCACCTGTCGCTGGAGTGGGCGGTGGTCGAGGGGGCGCTGGAGGCCCTGCGGCTGGCCGCCGAGCGGGTGCCGGACCCGGAGGCCCTGCGGCTCGTCATCTGCCGGCCCGCCCCCACACAGCTCAAGAAGTTCGTAACGGGGCGCGGCGACACGCGCAAGTCAGAGGTCGGCAGGTTCATCGAACGCCGTTGGCCGCAGGCCCCGGAGCAGGAGGACGAGGCGGAGGCCTACGCCCTGCTCAAGCTCGCCCAGTGTCGGCGCGAGTTCGAGCTGGGCGAGGTGACCCGGGACGACGCTGGAGACTGGACGCAGTTTCAAGTGGACCTCGCCGCCCGGGACCTGTGGAGCGAGCGCAAGGATGGCAACCTCGAGACGCTGACGATCACGGGGGCCGACGCCTTGGAACTGGCGGCGGAGTTCCGCGCGGCGTGCACGGAGGGGCGGGAGGTGGGGCGGTGAGCGAGATGTTCATGTGCCGTTGGTTTTGCGCAGACGATCCCGAGGTCAAGGGCGCCGCCTGCGTCGCTGACACGGACAGCCTCGACTGCCTCCACGACGGATTGCGGAGCCTATGTGGCAGCAGCCTGCAATTCTCCGCCTATGACAGCGGCGGTGTCCCGCTGGTCATAGGCAGTTGGCTCCCGTTGGACAGCGCCCTCGGCTTCTGCAGCGCGGAAGAAGTCCGGATCCTCAGCTCGCGTTGGCTGGCGGAGCACGGCAACACGAGTCCTACAATGGCTCAAGTTGCCGACCTGCTGGCGGAGATCCGCGCAGATGAACAGCCGACGTGCGCGGCGGCGGAGAAGGCTGACGAAGAATGACTGCCTACGTGAAACTGACGGACGCACACGGCTTTACTCGCGATAGCACGCACTGGCAACCAGGTGTACGCGTGGAGTGCAGGGACCCGGACGCGCCGCTGGAACCGTGCACTGCGGGAGCCATACACTGCTACGCAGCCGAGAGCGAGGCGGAGGCGCTCGCGCTGTCCGCCATGATGGACCTGGGACACCGGAATTACGGGAAGGATGTGCGGGTGTGGCGGTTCTACCCGGAGGGGGAAGTCAGGGACGGCGGTGACAAGGCCATTTGCCGGGCGGGCTCCATTGGTGAGGAGTTGCGGTTGCCGCAGCCGACGACTGAGCAGCGTGTGGAGCTGGGTATTCGCGCGGCGCTGGTGGCGTACCGCGAGCCTGCGTACGTTGAGTGGGCGGAGGGGTGGCTGAGTGGTGCGGACCGTTCGCAGAAGGGGGCGAAGGCGGCGTGGCAGGCGGCGGCGCAGATGGGGCGGGACGGGGCGGACGCGACGGCGTGGGCGGCGCTGCACATGGCGCGGGCAATCGGGGAGGCGCTGAACATGGCGCGGGCAGCCAAGGCGGCGGCTCGGGCGGCACGGGCAGCCCGGGCGGCGGTTCGGGCGGCGGAGTGGGGGGCGGCGGCTCGGGCGGCGGAGTGGGGGGCGGAGTGGACGCTCCGGGCGGCATGGCAGGCGGGGCGAGCGGCGGTGGAGGCGGCCAGGGAAGCACCTATTATCGACTTGGCGGGCCTCGCACTTGCGGTGTTGCAAGGGCGCGGCGATGAGTGGAGTGCAGAGGCCGCCCTCGCGGCGGCGATGGAGGATGATGAGGATGAGTGAGCTGCAGCAGCGATACGACCCCAAGCCGGCCAAGCCGGAGGATCAGCCGAAGCAGGTCTACGCCATCGCCACGGAGGTCAAGGAGGTTCTGACCACTCGGAGGGATGGGGAGGCGCCCACGCTGGCCAGGCTACTGAGCGATGTGGAAGCGGGTCAGCAGGCCGCCGGGGAGGCGGTTCAGGACTTCCTCGACGCGCGGAAGGCAAACCTCAAGCAGCCAGGTCCGACGCAGAGGGTGGAGCTGGACGCGCAACCGATCTGGGACCTGTTGCTGCTGGTGGAGGTGCTGGTGGGGCGGGCGAAGTGGGGAGGCTGAGCGGGCGCGGCGTGCGGCGGCGGTGGCGTTCGCGAGGTGTCTCCAGACTAGGAGTAGAACTTGTTTGCTGACACCGCCGACAAGGGAGGAGTGCCCAGTATGACAATTCGCCCGGGTGTGCCAGTGAAATTCGATGACGACCAACTCGAGT
>JAYENL010000043.1:0-14009 GCA_034722055.1 Armatimonadota bacterium | reverse complement strand
CCGAAAGGCTCCGATGATCGCTCACCAACAGGTGCGCCACGACCTGACTGAGAACCTTCCCGCCAAGCCGAAAAAGGCGCATAACTTAGGATTCCTGCCTGCCAACGACTGTAGCCTGGAAGCCTGCGCCACAATGCGCTTCGGGCAGGCGCGGCGATCTCCATGCCGCGACGTTTTCCCTCTGCAGACAGCGCCGGGACCACATGTCATCTGCGCTGAAGATGACATAACATAGGTTCTGCGCAGTTGTGAGGCTGTTCGCTCTCTGCGCTACCCCACCTCCCGAGACGTGCCCGCAGGTCTCCGCCCCTCTCCTGGGAAGTGCATGCACCCTGAGGCGCGCTTTGCTGCGGACCTGCGAGTGTGGTAAGCGTCGGTTCAGGGTACGCATAGCGGCGTCCGGATGCAAGCTCTACGCGAGTGGGGCATGTGCGCAAGTATGAGGCAGCCTTCGTCGTGGCCGTCGCGCCCTTGTCGTCGGCTGGCCGCCGATAGCTCGTAGCCTGTTGCTGTGATTCAGAGGTGGTTGCGTGCCCACGGAGACTGACGTCTCCCGCAGTGGAAAGCTGGACTGGCGCGTTGCCCGGCGGCTGGACGGCGAGGAGGTGGCGTGGCTGAACATAGCCGATCGCGAGATGCGCATCGGCTCGGCACGGGTGCGCATGGGCGGCATCGGCGGGGTATGGACCGAGCCGCAGCACCGCCGCCAGGGGTACATGCGCCAGGTCATGGAGCGGGCCGTGGAGTTCATGAGCGAGCGCCAGCGCCTGATCATCCCCACGGAGACCGCCATTCGCGCTGAGGGCGCGCTGCCCGGCCGGCCCTTTGAGGACGGCGACATGCCCTGCATCCTGCGCATCTACAACGAGACCAACGCTACGCGCACCGGCTCAGTCGTACGCCGGCCCTGGACCTGGCCGGCAGAGGGCTTCCCCATGGGCACGCGGTTCTTCACGCGTGTGGACCTGTTCGTGGTTGAGAACGAGCGCGGGCGCATCGTCGGATACTGCGCGGTGGACAGCGCGCATGTTGACCGGCATAGCGGCGAGGTGACGCCCATCAGGGACGAGGTGGAGGTGGCGGAGGTGGGCGCCACGGATGCGCGGGCCTGGGACAGTATCCTGGCGGAGCTGGGGCGGCGCGCCACGCGCTGGGAGGTGGATGAGATCCGCTGCTGTGTGCCGGCCGACCATGAATTCGCGTTGCACTGCCGGAGCTATGGCGCGCGGACGCACATCTCCACCGAGGCCGATGGCGGGCCCATGATGCGGATCATCAACCAGGATGAGCTGATGGGCAAGCTCGAGGGGGAGCTGTCGCGGCGCGTAGCCGGCAGGGGGCTCTCGGGCAGCATGCTGGTGGAGACGGATCTTGGCCGCTTCGGGATCGTCGTCAGCAATCGCTCCGCCCGTGTCTGTGCCGAGCTGAGCGAGTCCGACCACGCCATCGAGGGGCGACCGCACAGCGGTCTCAAGCACAGCGGTCTCAAGCAGTGGAAGTTGCTGCAGCTCATTGTCGGCTACCGGACGCTCGACGATGTTCTCAGCGATCCCCGGGACGTGGCCTTTGCCCCCGACCGCACTCCGCCCTGGCGGTCGGGCACCTCCGTCGAGCTACGCGAGCTCGCGGATGCGCTGTTTCCGCCACAGTTCGCCTACTGCTGGCATCCGGACTGGTTGTGAAGGTAGGCTATCAAGTGGAAGGTGCCCCAACGGGAACATCCTACCGGCTGAAAGGGCGGGTGTCGGGGCAGGCATCCGTTCGCGCACGGTCGTTGCTATCCGGAGCGCCGGTGGATCGCCCCAGCCGCGCGTTCTGCCCGCCGCCTGTCTTGTCGTACGGACCGACGGGCTGCCGTCGTTGGCTTTGGGGGCTCTGGTGCGCCGAGCCGTTCGCGATCCCCGCGACGCGGCTTCAATGGTGGGCACCCAAGGCTGCCCGCCCCTCCGTACGGGCGGAGCCCCGGAGGGGCCGTTCAGACCGCTCGGCAAAGTCCGTGCTGCCGTTGTCTGCCTTTATCTGGCGTTATCTGATGTTGTCTGCCGTTAACTGCTGGCTCACACCCGAATGCCCATCTCGCCTTCGATCTCTTCGCCCTCGATCCGCCGGGCGCAGTAGATGAGGCTGTCGCGGATGGTGCAGCCCACGACCTCGCCGGGGCCGAAGATCAGGGAGTTGGCGATGTGGCTGTCCCTAGTGGCGATCTCGAGGCTGCGGTCCCCCTCTCCCCCACACCCCGGGATCCTGTCGCGCATCTGCCGCATCACCCGCAGCACCCCGCCCAGGCCCTCGTGATCGCCGAACTGCAGCCAGGGCTGCGGCATTCGGATCGTGCGCACGTCGGCTCGACCTCGGAGCAGGGCATCGATGCCCTGCATCACCCGCAGCTCTGTACCGCGTGGCGGCAGGCGGTCGAGATGGTGGAAGATCTCCGGGCACAGCCGGAAGACCCCGGCGTCCACTGTAGTGGCGTCCGTCCACAGGCCGATGACTCGCGCGTCGCCATTAGTGCTGATGCTCAGGTGGTGCTCCGGGTCATCGACCTCGATGGAGGTGAGGACCACATCGGCCTGAGACTCGATGAGCGCCTCCATAGTCTCCCGCGGCGCCCAGGTGTCGCCGAGGTTCAGTAGGAACGGGCCCTCAACCAGGTGCCGGGCGTGGAGGACCGCGTCGCCGGTGCCGTTGGGGACGGGCTGGCAGGCGTACCGCAGCGGCAGCTCCCCGAAGCGGTCGCCCAGGCGCCGCCGGATGACGTCATTATCGGGGACGACGATGATCGCCTCATCCACCAGGCCCTGGAGGGTCTCGAGGAGGTACTCGATGAAGGGCCTTCCCCAGAAGGGAATGAGTGGCTTGGGGACATGGTCGGTGATAGGGCGCAGACGCGTTCCGCGCCCGGCAGCGAGGATTACAGCCTGCATTGCCTCACCCTTTAGGTCTGTCGTGTCGTTGCCGAGGTCCTCTGACGCTGTCTGCCGTCCGGTGCCGTGCCGTGTGGTGACTGGTGTGGTCTGATGTTATCTGTCGTTCATTGAGGAGTGGGTGTGCGAAGAGAAACGTCGCCACCGGCGACGCGTGGCGCGCTCCGGGTGGCGGCGCTGACTCCCGTTGACAGCAGTGTGCCGGGCACTATAGACTGACCCCGGCGCTAAGTATCAAGCTCACGACGGAACATAGCACAGCCTCAGCGGGCTGTCAACCCGGCGGGGGAGCCGGGTGCAAGTTGGTAGTGTCGGCGGAACGTGCGGGCGGGGCGCCCGGAGACGCGTATGCGTCTCTCCCCGCAGCCACAGCCCCCCGGAGGCCTTTGCGCGCTCTTCCCGCGGGCACAGCCCCGGCCGGAGGGCGATTGTCGTTGGAGCGCGCCCTTCGTGTGGGGGCCATTGGACCGCCGGCAGTCCACAGTCGTCGCTGTCGTCATTCGTCGATCCGCGCGCAGTCCTGCTGCGTGTTGCTGTCACGATTGAGAGGGAGGGTTCACATGCTGCTTTACTGCTTCCGGGGGATCGCTGGCCGAGATCTGCATCCGGAGGTGTTGGCCAGGCTGGGAGCGATCGCCGCACGGCACTTCCATGACGAGGGGTACGACGAGATATCGATCGCGGGAGACTACCGGGTCTCCACCCCTGCGCTCAAGGCCGCGTTGATGAGCGGGCTTGCGGGCGCCGGGATGACCGTCAACGACTGCGGCACGCTCCCATCCGGTGCCATCGCGGCCTGGGGGAAGCACACTGCCATGCCGGCCTGCATGGTGACCGCCTCACACAATCCGCCGGACTGGAACGGCGTGCAGTTCATGGAGCCCGACTCACACATCTGGTGGCCCGAGCTTGAGGACGCTGCCAAGGAGCGCCTCAACGAGCCCGCACAGTGGCCCCCGTGGGACGGGATGGGCGCCATCAGAGCCTGTGATGACGTGCTGGAGCAGTACGTGGACTGGGTGGTGGCGATGGCCGAGCCCGCCGGCACCCTGAAGGTGGCGGTGGACCCGGGCGGGGGCGCCGCCATTCCGGCCGTGCAGATGATCCTGGAGCGCCTCGGCCACGAGGTTATTCTGATCAATGGCGAGCCGGACGGCAGCTTTGCTGCCAGGCCCTCCGAGCCCCGCCCCGAACACCTCGAGAAGCTGGGCCGTGCAGTCGTGGAGCACGCTGCGGACATGGGGCTGGCGTTCGATGGTGATGCCGACAGGATTGTGACCTTCGACGAGACTGGGGCGTACGTGCTGCCGGATTACACCATCGAGCTGCTGTGCGGCAGCCAGCGACAGCCCGGCCCGGCGGTGCTCAACGTGGGGGTCAGTCTGCACACCATGGCGGCCGTGGAGGCCATGGGCTATACCATCGTCCCCAGCCGCTGGGGGCAGACCTTCATCGCACAGCTCATCAAGGACAATGACGCGGTGTTCTCCGCTGAGCCGGACGGGCATTTCGGCTACCCGGAGCTGTCGCTGCGCGGCGACGCCGTGGCCAGCGCGGCCCTGGTGACCAGCGCCCTCACCCACGAGGGTCGGCCCTACAGCGAGGTCATCGCGGAGATGCCCGCTATCAACATCATCAATGAAAAGATCGAGTGGGACGATGACTTCATCGCCTACGCGGATGAACTGCAGGCCTTCCTTGAACAGGGCTTTGATGACGTGCAGCGCCTGCACGATCGGCTGATCATGGCCCGACGCGATGATGCCAAGCTCATCGCGCGGCAGAGCCCATTCGACTCGACGTTGCGGCTGTCGGCGGAGAGCTATGGCCCTGACGAGCCGCAGGCCCTCCTGGACGCCATGAAGGCCATCTGCCTGCCGGGCTGAGAGCGACGAGCTACGAGCGAAAAGCTGCGAGGCTACGGCAGGAACGGCGTCTGCATGTCGCAGGGAGCGGCGCGCTGCCCAGCTCGCCCGTTAGCCCTCGGGAACGGAGGGGACGCGACCGCACACCGGGCGCCGGTGCCTGCCATCTCTGTCGTTGGCTGTCGTTATCTGATGTTGCCTGCTGCTGTCTGCCGTTCGCAGCCGTTGGCTTGTAGCTTGTCGCTGGTAGCTCGTCGCTGCCGTTACAGCAGCTCCTGCCGTGCGCGCTCCACGACCTCGCGCATCGCCGTGAGCTGCTCCTCACGCCCTTCCGGCTTCTCGTAGCTCTCCAGCAGCTCGTCCACGCGGTCGGCGGCCTTCTGCAGGATCTGCTCCTCCCGCTCGGAACCGGCGTACCCGGAGCGGTCCATCAGCTCCGGCAGCCACAGGCTGTCGCGGAAGCGTCGCGCCGTGTGCATCGTCTCCAGATGGCTGGTGCCCATGGCGACGCCGACCTCGAGGATCTCGTCCATGGCGATATTCTCCGGGGACGGATCGAACTCCCGGCACAGGTGGGTGGAGCCGGAGGCGAACTCGCGGTCCAGCAGGATCTGCACAGGGGAGAGGATCTTGCCCTCGTCCACCATCCCGCCGCCGCATGATAGTGGCTGCCCCGCAAAGGCCGCCACGGTCATGGTCTTGTAGGCCTTCTCTAATGCCGCGTAGAGCCCTGGCACCCTGGCGTCGCAGTACTCACCCGAGCCTATAGGCATCTGCATTCCGATCCAGCGCCGCACAAACTCCACCGCCGCGAAGCCGTAGAAGAGGGCGTCCCACGCGGAGTAGCTGACTGCCCCGGTGGCCATGTCCACGGTCCCGGGCCACATGCTCCCATGCAGCGGCACGTCGGGATTGACCGCCCGGCCGGCGATCCAGGTGGCGACGTGCTCGGCGATGGAGACCACCACGAAGCCCTCCACGGTCACCGGGGTGGAGACGCCGGCCACGGGCATCGCTGTGAGCCCGCAGGGCTGGCCGGCCTTCGCCCGCGCCACGTACTTGGCGGCCGTATCGCGGTCGAAGCGCAGGGGGTGAGCGAAGCAGATAGCGCCCCAGGCGAACCACTCCTCGCGGCCCAGAATCTCCCCCATCTCCCGGAGGTACGGGATCTGATCCACGTGCCATGCGAAGGCCCCGGCGGGCTCGTGGGCGTACTCCGCCAGCAGTATGGCGGCCTCCAGTGGCTCCAGCATCGGCGGGACGTCGGTCAGCGACAGCGCGTGTCCCACCCCCTGCTCGCCGTGCAGGGCGTCGCCGAACTTGATGAGGGTAACGAGGTCCTCGCGATTCGACTGGCGGCTCTCGCCGCTGCGGTAGTCGTGGTAGAACTGCGCCACCTGCGTGCCCACGGAGGGCATCCCTGGCGGCTGCAGGGACATGGGGACCTCGGTGAGACCGTCGGCTACGTACTCCGCGCGCATCGCGTTCACGAACTCCGCGGTCATCTGCCGCGGGAAGCGCACGCGCTGCGTGTCGTAGTCCACCTCGGCGCCGGCATCGTCGAGCGCCTGCATGAGCTCGTCGTTCTGGCAGAGGACGCCCACCTTCTCAAGGACTGTGAGCACCGCGTCAGCCAGCGGCTCGATGTGGTCGTCAGTGAGGATGGTGCGCTGGAACATAGCTCTTGCCCCTCTCTGTGGCGCGCGAGGCCCGATGCGGTTTCACCTGATGCTGCACCGAGACCTTCCGTTGGGAGCGGGTAGCCATCAGCGCGGGATAGACAAGCACCTACTGAGTGCTGTTTCCCGTTCCGGGGCAGGGACAGTGGAGACCTTTGGTCTCGGTCCGTGTGTTGTCCTCGGCGCCATTGCGGCCTCGAGTGCGTGAGGCCAAAGGTGTCGGGCATCTCAGGGGGCTGGATGACTGTCCTGCCCGCCGGTGCCTCGCGTCCGAGGCAAGGCGCTGCGCAAGATCCACCGCGCCAGCGTGTACAGTTAAGGGAAGGCGTCAGCTCTCGGCCAACGACAGGCCGGCCGCCATGGAGGGGTAGACATCGACAGATGGTCACCCGGCCGCAGCAGAGACGGTTCGCACAAACTGATGCGAGTGAGTGTGATTATGCCGCGCTACCTGGTTGCGGCGCTGGACGCCCGGGCGGCGTATGTGGCGCGGTCCCGTAGCCATGTGGCGCGCACCATCGTCCGCGCCTGGGTGGAGCGTGAGCCCATGCCTCCCGCAGAGCCTGAGGGCGAGGATTGCGAGAGGCCGCTGGAGAAGGTGCAAGTGTGTTTGCGGCTGCCGCGGGAGCACGTACGCGCGCTGGACTGGCACGCCGCCGCGGTGCAGGAGTTCACGCGTAGCAGTGTGCTGCGGATTATCGTGCGGGCATGGGCGGACCGGCAGCCGCAGCCGGCAGTAGACCCCGAGGTCGCCGACCTGCAGATCCGCGCCTATATCCTGTAAGCTGCGTGGCGGTGGTTGGGTGGCCGGGGGGCTGCGGAACTCACGCGCCCTCGCCGCGGCGCAGAGAGGCGGGGGTGCTGTTCTACCGGGAGCGTGGGCCGCGCAGCGGGGACCCGCAAGCTTAACTTTGGTTGACAGCGGGAATGGCGCGTGCTATACTTCCAGCGAGGATGAGAGGGACGCTGCATGGTGGTGCGCGAGAGGCTGCGTCTGCAAACGCGGCCTTGTAAGCCGGTCACTACAATCGTCGCGAAGGGATGGTGACGATGAGGCGCAAAGGGTTCACCCTGATTGAGCTGTTGGTGGTGATTGCCATAATCGCCATCCTGGCAGCGATTCTGTTCCCCGTCTTCGCCCGAGCGCGGGAGAAGGCTCGGCAAGCGAGCTGCGCGTCCAACATGAAGCAACTGGGTCTGGCCATGCAAATGTATGTACAGGACTACGATGAGAGGTTCACGGGGCGGATCGTCTGGAACCAGAGAATCCAGCCATACGTGAAAAACCACCAACTCTTCGTGTGCCCCAGCTACGGTCGCGGCCTCACCTACGTCACCAACGGCTACTGCATGAGGACCTACGACATTGGCGGCCTGGCGGGGATCCCCGGCATCCGTGGGGGATACGGCGTGGCCTGCCACACGACAGGCTCCACAAGAGGGCGGACGCTGGCGGACATCAAACGGCCCGCGGAGATTATTCTCTTCAACGAGACCACCGGCGGATGCACCCATCACTCCGACCCCTCCTGTCGTTGCTCTGACGTCTCGACCCGGGGTGTTGGCTTCCACGTGGATCCCCGGCACAACGGGGGCTCCAACTTTACGTTCGTCGACGGGCATGTGAAGTGGCTGCGGAAGGACACAGTCCTTAACAACCCGACCTACTGGGACGCCACCAAGTAGAGCTGGCCGACAGAAGCTCGCGTACCTACCTACCTGCCCTTCCCGCGTGACGCCAGGACGCTCTCGCGCCCACCGTGTAGGGGCCGCCACCAGCGAAGCGAGCGGCCGAGCTGCGGCGGTAGGAAGAGACGCTGCGCGTCTCCGGTGAGCGGGGCGTTCTCAAACCTCTAACGCACCGCTCAGGCTCCACCCCGGCCCGCGCGTCAAACAACGCGGGCCCCCTTCTGCACGCCGCATCGGTCCGGGCGGCGCAGCACTCGTTGCAGGGGGCTCCTCTCCCCCACCTTTCGCCGGTGCGCCACCTCTCGGCTTCCGGTCTCTCGCACAAATGTTTCACGTGAAACATTCGCACTGCCCTCAATCCAGGGCGCCGTCACTCCGTGAGTCGATACACGTGGCGCTCATAGGGGCCAAAGTGGTCCGACCATGTGCCGTCCTCGGCGACGACTGAGCGGCCCTCGAACATCACGTCGATGTCGCCCCTCGCATCTGCCAGTGACAGGCGCACCTCGCGCGTCTCCCGCTGCGTATTGACCGCCAGCACACAGACCTCATCGCCGCGGCGGTAGGCTGCCGTCAGGACGTTGGCGTCATTGGCCGCGGCCGCGGGTGCCTCCTCCAGGCTTGTCAGCCACGGCTCCAGCGCCTTCACCTCCACCAGTAGCGCGCGCATCTCATCCAGGCACTGTCTGGTGCGCGGGAACTGCGCGAAGTAGTAGATACCCCGCGCGCCCTCGATCAGCGATCCGTAGACCATGCACGAGAGCTCGCGCGGCGACGGCTCGCGGTCCATCCAGTAGGCGTAGCCCGTCCCCTGCAGCCACATCCACACCGGCTTGCCCTCCGCGCTGGCCCCCTCCTGCATTCGCCGCACCGCGCCGATGGCGGCCATGGGCGTGGCGTGCGGAATGGGGTAGACGTCGGTGGAGTAGATGTCGCCGGCGTGATCCTCCAGCTTGTTGGAGAGATAGTTGATGAACGCCGGTCGGCCGGGGTCCAGCTCCCGAGCGATCTCCAGCCGCGCCTCGGCCTCCTCGAAGCCCTCCCCGCTGGGCTCGTCGTAGACATACCAGACCAGCAGGGCCGGGTGGTCGCGCAGCGTCTCGATGTGCTGGCGGAGGGTCTCGCGCGGGATGCGCCGGTCCAGCCACGGGATGATGCGCAGGCCCAACTCCGCGCAACGGTCGAAGATCTCCTGCAGGCGCTGGGCGCTCACGTACTCGCGTATCTGCACCGTCACGTCCTCGAAGCCATTGGCGGCCACCGCATCCAGGACATCCAAATCCGAGATGAACTCCAGGCCCAGCGAGTGCTGAATGTAGGGCTCGCCGCCCAGGAGAAAGCGCCCATGCTCGTCGATGGCGGGCTGCAGTGGCTGCACTGGTCCCGACGTTGCGCGTCCCGACGCCATCTCCTTCGTTCGCGATGGCGGCGACCAGTCCACCTGGGCCTCGCGCTCGGCGATGCGCTCATCGGAGATACACGGATGGAACTCAGTGCTCGGCTCGTCCCCGCCCTGAAGCTGCACGGCGTCGATCCACAGCCGCCCGGGGGCCTGCGGCTCGATGCTCATGGTCATCCGCCTGGCGGGCTCCAGCCCCGGGAGGGCGTGCTGGGACCAGCTCTCCCCCACTTCGACCTGCGCCTGCTGGCCTCCGCCTCTCAACAGGACCGGAAGGCCCTCGCGGTCCGCCTGCAGCCATGCCGACAGCACGCAGGACTCCAGGCTGTCGGGCGGCGTCACCCACACTGACACGGCCCGCAGCAGCGGCAGGTCCTCGGTGTTGTGGATACACAGGCTGGTCTCGCCGTGGTGGGCGACCGATCTGTCCAGGAGGAAGTGTTCGCGCCACAGGTCCATGCCCGCGACCCAGGGCATCTCCCCCACTCCCCAGTGCCCGCTGCCCCAGCCGTAGGGCACTCCCACGCCCGGAATCTCGAAGCTGCCGTTCTTCAGGAAGTTCTCGGCGGGGTCGCGGGGGATGGCATGGAGGTTCCGGAGGCGGAAAACCACATCGCCCGGCCCTGAGGCCCAGACCGCGAAGCGCATGCGCTGGACGTGGCCCCAGCCGTCGGGCGTCCCCTCTTCCCCGAAGGTGTCCAGCCGCAGCGCGATCTTGCGCCACTGCTCGCTCAGGCCACCGAGGAAGCACGCGTACCAGCCGTTGGCGGTGCCGAAGTAGAAGCCCACGGTCCCGGCCAGCTCCGGCCTCGTGGCCGAGACCTCGAAGGAGATGTAGCCGACATCGGAGAGATCGAGGGGATGCTCCCAGTCCCAGGTGACGCGGTCCATTCTCTCCTGGAAGGCGGCATCCAGGGCCAGGCACGTCGAGCCGTTGTCGAGTTGCTTGATGCGGACCGGCTCGCTGCCGAACTGCGGCACCCAGTCCTGGCGGGCGGCCTCGGCGCGCTCGTAGGCGAACGCGCCGAGTGGCTCGCCCTGAGGGAGGGCGAGACAGGGCGCTGTAAGCAGCATGATCATCAGGCAGGCGTGCGATGCTGCCTCCATGACATGGTAGCTCCCGTGGCGGCGGTAGTGCGCATGGTAAGGTGCCGCTCGCAGCTACTTGAACCCCGCTCGCTCCGGCCATGGCTCTGCGGGGTGCGGCCCCTCGTGGATGCGGCGTATCGGCCGCCGGTAGCTCGGGCCCTCCCCGGCCAGCCAGCCCACGCACGACCAGAAGACCTCTGCCTCCGCCCCCGATAGCGGATTACTGTAGCCGTAATAGCAGCCGGAGAAGATCACGCGCCCCGGAGACGCTTCCGCGTCTCTTCCCGTGGCCACAGCCCCCCCAAGCCCTATCTGGCCGGCCACGTAGACCGGGTCGCCGAACTCGTTGCGCAGCAGGACAGTGCCCAGGTCGCCGGGCTTGAAGATCATGTGGTCGCGGAACTCGGTGGAGAACTGCGTCCTGGGGTCGATGCCCCGCAGCGCCGGGTGATGCACGTCCTCCACCACCAGGTCGGTCTCCACCACGTGGCGCACGGCCTCCACCCGCTGCGTGGGAACGTCGCGCACCGCGATCTCTGGGAAGGGGCTGGCCATGAACCACCCCGTATCGTGCACCAGCATCAGCCCCCCGCCCTGCTCCACGTAGTCCTGCAGCATCTGCACAAAGGGCGAGCCGCGCGGGAGCTGCTGGTTGAAGTTCTGCAGGATCACCACGTCCGCCTGCGCAAAGTATTGCAGCGACACCCCGGCCAGCTCGTGCACCTCGTACTCCTCATTATCGGTGAGCATCCCCATGAAGGGGCTCTTGGCCCCGTAGATGATGAGCTGCTTCTTGTCGGGCTGCTCTATGGTCAGCTCCTCGAGGCCGAAGGTGTCGGGCGTCTCGCGCTTCTGCCACGCCCACTGCCAGTTGCGGTTGCTGATGGCCTCGTTCGCCTGCGCAAACCAGTCGAAGTACTCCGGGTGGTCCTGCTCGTACTCGGGGCCCTCGTAGAAGATCCAGTAGCCGTCGGTGACGTGCGAGATCATCGCGGCGTTGCGGCCGCAGAACTCGGGGTCGGCGCCCTTCACCGCCGGATCGATCCCGCCGGTGTAGAGCATCGGGACCCCAGCCCTCCGGGCAAGCTGCTGGCGCTCGCGGAGAGCGTTGCGGTTCGCCCGGAGCGCCTGCATGTGAGGAAGCACCGCCCGGCGGCCGTAGGTCACCGCGTCGGCCAGGATCAGTGGCGCCTGCTCGGTGGCCCACTCGGGATAGCAGGCCTCCATCATGAACTTCGTGCCCGGCGCGGGGTAGATCATGAACATGAAGGTGGGGTCGATGGCGTCCACGGCCTCCCGCAAGGTCCGGCATCGCTCCCGCCAGTGCTGGACCTGAAAGGCCTCGAACTCATCATGCAGCCCCTGGTCCTTCAGCCACTGGTATCGTTCATCGAGGGCAAGCTCGGGCAGGTCCATGCCCTTCGCCTGAGCGAAGCTGCCCATGATGATGTCGTCGTAGGAGAGGGCGTAGCCGTTGGACCCCAGTGCGTAGTTCTCGTAGTCCAGGAAGACGCCGAACAGCTCCGGCATCTCCCTGCTGATCTTCGCGTACTCCAGGATCAGCCCGTTGGTCCACTCCCAGAACTCGTCCGAGTTCGGGCTCCACAGCTTGTCCTCCAGGCCGGAGGCCCACACCATGCGTTTGCCATCGGCCTTGGGGTCATCGAGACTCGCCCCCAGCGTGCCCCGCATCCAGGGGATGTGCAGGATGCCGTACTTCCCGCACCACTGCGTGACCTGTCGGACCTCGTCGAGGTCATTGGCGCGCCGCGGCGAGTAGACGTTGAATCCCGCGTCCGCGCTCTCCTTGACCATCCACTCCTCGGTGTGCCAGTCTGCCTCCGGCTGCATCGCCTTATCGACGACCACCTTGAACTTCACCGTGCGCCCCAGATCGTGGCGCGTCAGCTCCGCCCCCCAGGTTGCGACCGCCAGTAGCGATGCCATGAGGATCGTCACGGATCGGCCCATCCTGTGCATAGCCATCTCTCCCTTAACGGCAGCTCCGAGCCAGCAGGCACAAGGTATCAGCAAACGGCAGAAACCTCAACGGCGAACGGCACTCGTTGTGGCGAGCTTGGAGCGTGGGGCTTCAGTGGCCGTGAGAGTGCTCAGGGACGGGCGGGGGGATCGGCATGGCAGTCTCCGTTTCCTCTCCCACGTGCGAGGTGAACTCTACGCCCTTCTGCGCCAGCTCATGCTCGATGGCCAGACGCAGCTCGGCAACGCTCCAGTCGTCGAAGCTGGCCAGGCCCCGGAAGCTGGACATTCCGAACGCTGTGCCCGGGGTCGCCTTGGTCACCTCGCCGTTGATGATCAGCCCATTGATCATCCCCTTGGCGACCTGCTCAATCATCTCGCGGCTCTCGGGCTTCGTGGTGTCCACGAACTCCACTCGAACCAAGCCGGCGTAATCCTGCGCGACATCCTTCAGCATCGGGCGCAGCTCCTCCATCAACATGCCCCGCTCCATGTAGCAGGCCTGGATCAAGATCGGTGCATCCTCCGGGCCGATGGGCCTGCTGGGGTCTTCCTGTGGCTGGTGTTGCTCGTGCTCCTCATGTTCGTGAGCGCGCCCGTGGGCATGAGGATCCTTGCCCACGCCCCGGGCGGCGAGTTGCGTGGGATCCATGCGGATGAGGTAGTTGAAGCCGGCGATCGCTATAAGGGCCACGATGACGATGATCGCAGTCTTCGCACGCAGACTCATGGTAATGGCACCTCAGTGTTCAGGATGCGACTCTGTCCCCCTGACCCGCCGCTGCTCGCCGCTTCTGCCGTCATCTGCCGTAGTTTCTCGCTACACACATGTACAGTATTTTAACGCATCGATGAGAGAGACCGGTTCCCCTTACCGCACCGGCACGCGGTGGCCTCCTGTCGCCACTGCCGTCACACTCCCAGCCTCTGTTGGCGCCTTACCCGCCCCCACGCGACAGTCAAGGACCACCACCCCTCCTCGCCATCGTCCTGGCCCACCTGCAGCTACTACCAGATGCTCTGCCCTACCTTCTCGGCGTCATCCGGCTCCAGCCCCCGCTGTCCCCCCCCATGCGCCAGCCCCATCACTGCCCTAACACCCACCACCGACACCCGGCGCTCTCCCTCCACCATGCTTCGCTCACGGTCCGTCCTCTCCCTTCCACTGACCGGTCCCGCAACCGGCCCTCCCCCACTTTGCTCGCCGCCAACCTCCCCACGCACCTTACGCCGAGCATCGGCGCTTTTCCCATTATCCCGGCATCCCCACTAACCCTTCACCCATTATCCTGTCTTACAGTCGGCCCTGACTCCCCTTTTTAACGGTAGCCCGCTTTGCCCTTTTAACGTCAGCCATGCCTGAGCGTCAGCATGGTACGGGCCA
>JAYENL010000042.1:0-2763 GCA_034722055.1 Armatimonadota bacterium | reverse complement strand
CCACCGCCCGCCCCGCCCGCTGCTCTGGCACAGGATCGCGATACGAGACATCCGCCTCCCCCCTCGGGGACCCGTCACGATGGCCGAATGCGAATCAGTCTGCTCGCGTCATCATCAATCCGCCATGCCCAGAGGTCCAGCATGCATTCCGAGCCTCCCACATCGCCGCCAACCCACAGACAGGCCCATCCCGCACAAATGTACTGCAGGCCGCCCGGCCATGCCCTCTCACCGAGCATGTAGCACAATGCAAGCATCGCACGCCGCCATCGAGCCACCGCAGCTCACGCGGCCGACGACATAGCCGACCACCCGCGCCCCTGACGAGGTCAGCCGCCAGGGCGAACGGCGTCGCGACCGCCCTTGACTTGGCTTTCGAGACATGCACCACTCTCGCGCAGCAGGCCGTCAATGCGCAGATTGCGGCGCCCGGCGGCGTGGTAGTGGCAGCAACTGCTCGCGCCGCCCATCTTCAGTTGCCGTCAGGACCGCCCACTTCACCCTCCCGCGTGACCCTGCGACCCACGTGCGTCCGACGCATCGGAGCGACAGACGTCGGCTACGCGATAAGCGCCGTCCTGCAGTTCATACATGATCTCCACGCGTCGAGCGTCTCCAAGGTACTCGGTCAGCATCTCGGCCCGCTTTGGCGCGAGCCATTCCCGAGAGAGCGTTTGGATACACTCATAGTCGCCGTCTGCGTCCAAGTCCACGAAGCGCCATTCTGCCCCCACGGCCGGCCCCGGGAGGAGGAGGAACAGACCGGGACGAACTGCTAATGGCTCTGCCGGTGCGATGGTTCCGCCTTCCGCTGGTTTCATGAAGAGTATCAGATGCGTGTTCGCGCCATGTCCCAGGGCCAGGACCTCGCGCGTGCGATCGCCGTCGAGGTCGAGGCACAACAGGTCGGAGATGGGGAGCAAACCGAGGTCGATGCTCCCCTGAAGGGATCCGTCACCAAGGTCCAGCAGGCGGAGTTGGTAGAACGACCCGGTCTCCTGCTCAATGACGTAGACGGCCATCTGCTCATTGCAGCGCCGTGCGAGGACGACCTTCTCGTCTGTGGGCAACTGATCGGCCCAAGCACGCACGTCGCGGTCGTTCTCGATGGCCGGTAGTAGCCGCATCCGTAGGCACGTCTCTTCGCCGCGCCAGGGATCTGTTGGTGGCCATTGCCGGTCCGACCCGCAAGCGCCCTGGATCCTGAAGCGGTCGACGGCGGCTCCGCCAGTGTCGTGAGCCTCGGACGTCGGCCCCCTGCACCACAGCCCTGATGGACGAGACGTCCCATTGCTCAGCGCGTCAGTCCGGTTGCACCGCCAGAGCTTGAGCGCGGTGGCTGTAAGTGCGAGCGCCAGGAGCACGAGGATGCATGCTCTGGTTGCCTTTGCTGGCTTGCCCGTCACACGCCTCACCCTCCTGTGATAGCGGCTCAGGATCGAGCCCACTACCATAGCCAGACCGGATCAGGGGGCTCCGTCCGGTTACCGTCCGGGAATGGTGGATGCCAGACCGGAGGTCGCCAATAGCGGGATCGATCAGGATCTGGATACCAGTCGCCGAATATAGGGTCATAGCCGAAACCGAAGCAGGCCATGCAGCTATTCACGTCCGAGAGATTCTTGTCTGCCCTAAGCACACGATAGAGGCTCCGGAGAGAGGATACCGGGTGATCCCACGAACCGCGGTTGAGCCACTCGCACATCAAGTTGATGCCGAAGAGGAGATTTTGTCGCGGCATGAACCACGAGGAACAGAACCGGTCCCCCAAGGCGTTCTCCCACCCTCGCTCGTGGATGTCGTGGATGCGGAACAGCCCGTAGTCGCGGCGCCCTGGCACCCCCGAGGGCTCGCTTGAGGTTGGATCGTCTCCCGATTCCGTCAGCACAATGCAGCGAGCGAGGCGCATGAGCTTCTGTTGGGCGATGAAATCGAGGAAGTCGAAACGCCAGCAGATGCTCCACAGGCTGAACGCATCGCGAATATGCTGGTACCAGCTTCGCGGGAACTGCCACGCGCGATGACACCACCCCAAATTGCTGCCCTCCCCCTGCAGCCCCAGCGCATCGGCGAGGTGTTGGGGCCTGTTGTGAACGTACACACTCCAGTTGCGGGTGCGCCTCGCCGGATCCACCGTCACAAAGCGCCCCAGCCGCTGCGCGTAGTCGCGGAAGCCCAGGTGGTAGAGGTCCGCGTGGGGCATGCCGTAGTAGCGCTCGCGGCCCACGTAGGTGTGCGGGTTGACGGTGCTGCCGGTTCGCGCCAGCAGCACGCCCCAAGCGTCGTGGCGGTAGGTGTCGGTCACCGCCTCGTCCGCGCCGGTCAGCGCCAGCGCGGTGCCCAGGTGGTTGAAGTGGTAGAAGCTGCTCTCGTTGTCGCGGCGCATGGCCTCCAGCCCATCGCCCATGGTGTAGTGCGCCACCGTCTCCTCGCTCTCGTCGCGCTCGAGTTGCAATTTCAGCATACCACGAGCTGCAGGGACGAACGGCAGTATCACTCCTTTCTATCCTCGGACGAGCAGCGCTGCAAGGGCGAACGGGATTGATCCTGAGAGGAGCGCCAGCCCTGTAAGGACTGCAAGCCCTCCGAGAACGTGCCAAGCGATGGTAGACGTACCGGCACCCGATAGGTAATACCCTAAGTTATGCGCCTTTTTCGGCTTGGCGGGAAGGTTCTCAGTCAGGTCGTGGCGCACCTGTTGGTGAGCGATCATCGGAGCCTTTCGGTCTCCCGAGGAGGTCAGATGATGCCCGCCAACAGCAG
>JAYENL010000041.1:0-14126 GCA_034722055.1 Armatimonadota bacterium | reverse complement strand
GGCACCACCACGTTGAACTGCGCCGGGGGCGTGGGCACCACCGTCACCTGCAGCTCATCGCCGGGCAGCTCGTAGAAGTCCCGGTCTCCCCGAACGTCCACGTAGGCGTGGAAGCGGTCCTTGGGCGTGGGGCAGACGCGCTGGGCCTCCACGCCGTCCTCGCCCCAGGTGGTGTCCCCGTAGATGATACGGATGACGTCTCCCGGCTGCAGGTCGGCGTCGCGAGCGTAGGCCACGATGTTGTGCGCCCAGCCGCCGCCGTCGCGGTTGCGCACGAAGTGCACCTGGCGCTCCTCGGCATCCAGGTCGATCCAGGCCTCGGTGTCGCTGTCAAGCTCTGCCGCCACGTTCTTGCGCCCGTAGCTGACGTAGCCGTCGTCGTAGCCCCCGCGCTCGTGGCCTCGCTGGATGAAGCGGTGCACGGGCACCATGGGCCACCCCCAGGCGTCGTTGGGCGTGGCGATGCGAAGCTGCCCGCCCTCGCTCAGGCCCCTCTCGCCCACCGTGTACTCGAAGGTCAGCGTCACCATGCTGCCGGCGACGATCTCGTCGCGCGGCGACATGCTGATGTGGCCGTAGCCGTCTGCGTCCCGCTGCTCGCTCATGGCGTCCCTCCACTGGGGGTAATGCTGAAGAAGCGGCCCCTCTCCAGGCCGGAGAGGGGCATTTCGCGGCGCTCAATGACGCGGCCTTCCAAACTCAGCGGCCAGTCTTCTCGCCGACCGCGATCAGCCCGCTGTAGGTCAGCAGGTAGATGCGCCCGTCGGGGCCGATCACGGGTGCGCCGCTGGGGCCATCGGTGCGCAGACGCCACTTCTCGGTGCCGTCGGGCCGGATGGCGAACAGGTAGTTCGCATCGCAGATGTAGATGACGCCGTCGGCATCTATGGCCGGCGGCGCGTGTGCAGACTGCGGAAGCGGGTGCATCCACCTGCGCGACCCGTCGGGATTCAGAGCAACGAGATGGCCCGTGAGCTCGCCCGCGAAGCAGTAGACGGTCCCGTCCGGCCCCACGGCGAGCCACGGCGAGAGCATCCGGGAGGACCGCAGCTCCCACTTCACCTCGCCCGCCGGACTCACTGCGCACAGGCGATCGCGGTCGCCTGCCGTGACGTAAATCGTCCCGTCCGGCCCGATCGCCGGCTCAACGCCCCAGGGGTGGTCCATATCCAGATGCCACTTCTCGCTGCCGTCAGGGGCGACGGCGGTGAGGCCGCGCTGTGCGATGTAGATGGTGCCGTCCGCTGCCACCGCTGGGGCGTGCGACAGCGAACCTCCGGTCTCGAACAGCCACTTCTCACGACCGTTGGCGGCGATGGCGTAGAGCCCATAGTGGCTTCCAACAAAGATGGTGCCGTCGGGGCCCAGGACTGGCGCGGTAATCAACTCTGGCCCTCGGGCAGACCCCTTGCGCGCAGTGAATCGCCACCTCTCCAGGGAGCTGGGCTCAAGTGCCGCAAGGTCGCCCTCACCGGTCACGAGGTAGACGGTCCCATCCTGCGCGACGGCGGGCATCTGCCGGGCGAACCCGCGGCAGTGATCATACGTCCGGGCCCACTTCTGAGAGCCATCAGGCGTCAGCGCATAGAAGTGGGTGCGGTCGTACCACATGTAGAGCGTGCCGTCGGCTGCGATGATCGGCGAATGCCCGCGGGGATGGCGCTCGTGGCCCGGCAGCCTCTTCCACAGGAGTGTGGGCGTCTCGGGTCCGCGCAAGGGGCTGGTGAAGCTGTGCTGAGAGTCGTGTCCCAGCATAGGCCAGGCGGCCTCGTACGTGGCGGGCTCCGCGACCTGCTCGGAGGCTCCGAGCAGGGCGGTTACGAACACAAGGCAACTCACAACCACCACGGCGCGTCGGAGATACATCACGCGTCCCCCTCTCATAGGGCGGGTCCAGCAGTTCTGGTGCGCTACAACCCCAGCACGTCGTTGATCCCGCGCATGGCATCGACCACGAAGTTGATGTGGTCGGTCAGGTCCTCGCCCAGCTCCTCCGCGCCGGTGCGGAGGTCGTCGCGATCCACCGCCGCGGCGAATGACTTGTCCTTCATCTTCTTCGTCACCGAGCTGGCCTTCAGGTCCGAGATTCCATTGGGCCGCACCAGCGAGCAGGCCACGATGAACCCGGTCAGCTCATCCACCGCGAAGATGGCCTTGCGGACGAGTGTGTCCCGCGGCACGCCGCTGTGCGGCGCATGGGCCTGGATGTCCATGACCAGCTCCTCGTCCACGCCCCGCTCGCGCAGGATCTCGGCCCCCTTGCTGGGGTGCTCCTCCATGGTAGGATGGATCTCCCAGTCGAAGTCGTGCAGCAGGCCCACGTTGCCCCAGTAGTCCTCATCCTCGCCGAACTTGCGGGCGTAGGCGCGCATGGCGGCCTCCACCGCGTAGGCGTGCTTGCGAAGGTTCTCGTTCTCGACGTACTCCTGCAGTATCTCCAGCGCCTCATCGCGCGTCATAGCAAGCGCCTCCCGGATCGGCCTGCGTAACGGCAATGCAGTCTTCGCGGCCGCACGGTCGAGGGCCTTCCCCAAGGCGCGGGGGCCTTCCCGCAGCGCAGCTCCGAGCGCTCATCGTGCGTCCCGACTCTCGGTCAACCGCCCCGTCGCACATCCTAAGTGTTGACATAAGTACGCGAGATCATGCACCATATGTGCGCTTACAAGGCTTTCTCTTGGCACCATGAGCAAGAAGACGAAGACGCTGTCCTCTTGGCCTCATGCCAACCGTTGGCCCAAGGAGAATGAACGTATGCCCCAAGAACTGGACAGTATCCCTACAGGTGAACAAGGCTGCTTGATCCTCACGGGACTGGTCATGCTCGTGGTTGGCGGCTTGCTCCAGTGGTGGGAGTGCAATCTTGGGAACGCGGACCACTACAGCTGGCGAGGAGCCATCGGAATCATCCTGTGTGTGGTCGGCTTCTATGGACTTGGGAGTGGTCTGTTGGGATACTGGGCCTGGTTTCGCCGACGCTGAGCGCCCCCCACCCGTCCAGCATCTACAAGGAGTGAAGACGCTGGGCAATCCGATCCAAGCAGGCCAGCAGTACACACCAATCCGATTGCCTCGCCTACCGGAAGGGGGCCACAACCGGGGCCAATTGTACCTATCGTGTGCAGAGTGCGCCCTTGGCGGGCGTTCTCGACCGCGCACGTGTTGAGGGCGACGGCTACCTGGCCCTCGCCCGGTGATACCGCTTGGACAGCCGCTGGCTAGTCCTTCGTCTTGACCTTCACGTGTCCGTCCGCGTAGAGAATCGACGAGCCCGCGGTGTCCCAGTCCGGGCTGTAATCCCCCGCCAGCACCGTCCAGGAGGGGTCCTTCCCCGACGGGCAGTCGATCATCTGCAGCGGCATCCCGATGGCACCACGGTCGGGCCTTGGGCGGGGCTGTGGCCGAAAGGAAGGGCATGCAAGCGCTTCCCCGCGCGGCTGGACTGGTGGTCGTGTCGTCCGCAGGTCGGACGTGCCTACGCCCGACGCGGGCCGCCAGGCGCGCAGCCGTTGCCGGTGATACGCATTCCCTTCGATTCTGACGCGGAGCCCGCAGGTCCGGCGGCCACAGCAGCGAAGGGGCCCGCGACCCGACACCATCATCCGGAGTGATCTCGATGGAGAGGCGCTATCTCAACGACCGCACCGGCGCCCACCCCTATGACCTCGACGCAGAGGCCCGCCCGCCGCACACGGTCTACATCACGGTGGACATGATGCCCCGCGAGGCCTGGGACCCCGACAGCCCCATCCGCGAGCACCTGCGCACTCCCAACCTCGACCGGCTGATGCGCGACGGCACGCTCTTCACCCACGCCTGCACCACCTCGCCCCTATGCGGGCCCTCGCGGGCATCAACCCTCACCGGCCGCTACACCTACCTGCTGGTCAATGAGGAGCGGGCGCATGACGGCATGGAGGTGGCGCTGCGTGACGATGACGCCATCTTCCCGGAGTACCTCCGCGACAGCGGCTGGGTGGCCAAGCACGTCGGCAAGTGTCACGTCGGCGCCCACGCGTTCATCGACGCCTTCGGCGAGAGCGACGACGCATGGAACCGCTGGGCCCCGCCGCTGACCGATGACGACGGCTACCTCAGCTACCTGCGCCGGATGGGCGTGCGGCCCCCGCAGTGGCGCGATCCCGTCACCGGCCAGCGCCCCGGCGGCGACCTGGGCAACAGCTACGGCGGCTGGGTGGAGCAGACCGGCGGCGGCGAGCTGCCCGAGGAGGCCACCTACAGCCAGTACCTGGCGTGGCTGGCGCGCGAGAACCTCGACAGCGCCCTCGTGCAGCGCGAGGAGGGCGCGCCCGTCTACCTGCAGCTCGACTTCTTCGCCCCGCATCAGCCCTTCATGGTCCCCGACAGCTATCAGGACCGCGCGCGGGAGCTGCGCCAGCACGTGGAGCTGCCCGACAGCTACCACCGCGCCATCGCCGGCGAGGTGCAGGGGCTGCCCCGGGTCTACGAGTTCTACGTCAGGAACTGGGGCCTCTACGACGAGGAGGTCGCCCGGCGGTACATGCTCATGAACTACCTGCAGATCGAGGCCCTGGACGGGGCCATCGGGCGCTTCCTGGACGCCCTCGATCGCCACGGCCTCTACGACGAGTCCCTGATCATCTTCGCCGGCGACCACGGGGAGATGAACTGCGAGCTGGGGCTCATCGACAAGGGCGTCTACGGCCACCCCAAGGTGGCGCTGGTGCCGCTGGTGGTCAAGCTCCCCGGCGGCGAGCGCGCTGGCACGCGGGTGGACGCGCTGGCGAGCCTGCTGGACATCGCCCCGAGCATCCTGGGAGTCGCCGGCGTGGAGCCGGCCGAGCGCCTCGACGGGGAGTCCCTGCTGCCGCTGGTCCGCGGGGACCGCGACCAGCGCACGAGCCCCTTCCTCTTCGAGGCCGGCTGGCATGTCTGCCCCAACCCGGCGGTCGCGTGGCTCGCACAGCTCGACGGGCGCCGGCTGATGTACACCCACAACCTCACCAGCGAGTTCGACGAGCTCTACGACCTCGACGATCGGAGCTACCGCAACCTGGCCGGGGACGAGGCCATGCGCGCGGAGAAGCTCGAGATGATCCGGGGCCTGGCGGCATTCCTGCAGTCCGACCCGCGCTGGACGTGCTACTGGCACACCTTCCGCCTCGACAAGTACGAAGTGCTGGGGCTGGCGGGCGGCGACTTCCAGATGTTCCGGCCGGCGCACTGACGGCCGGCCCGAAGCCGGCCATCGGCAGCGGGTCGCCAGCGGCAGCAACGGGACCCCCGGTACTCAATGGCACAAGTTGGCGTGCTGTCCGCCACTACCACACCATGCCTGCTCTCACCGTGGACTGTGCATATCAGCAGTGGTGCGCAGCTACAGCACAGAGGGCCTTTCGGTGGGACGGACACTCCTATCCGTCCGTCGTTGTGCACATCACTGCCACGGCGCACGCACAGGAGTGTGCGTGCCACGGAACGGCACACCAGGCCCCGGCCCGACGGCCGGGGTCACGCGGCATAAGCCCCTCCAGGCAGGTCAAATGCCCCTGCGCGGTCAACTACCAGCCTCGGCAGTGCAGAAGCGCGCCGAGGAGTGATGGCCGTGAACTTCCTCATCGTCATCATCGACACCCTGCGATACGACCACATCCGCGCTCACGGCAACGACTGGATCAAGACCCCGAACCTCGACCGGCTGATCGAGCAGTCCTGGGACTTCAGCAGATCGTACTGCGCCAGCTACCCAACGATCCCCCATCGCACTGACGCCATCACCGGCCGCTACGGCAGCCCCCTGTTCCCCTGGAAGCCGCTGCGCTGGGACCTGCCCACGCTTCCCTGGACGCTCGCGGAGGCCGGATACGCCACGCAGCTCATCCACGACACCCCGCACCTGGTCAACGGCGGCCACAACTTCGACTGGCCCTTCAACGCCTGGACCCAGATCCGCGGCGCCGAGGTGGACCGGCCCTGGATCGACACCAGGCTGCAGTGGCCGGGGAACTGGACGCGCGACCCGCTCTTCGACTTCGTTGACGGCGAGCCCCAGGACATGCGGCTGATCCCCACCTACGTGCGCGCCAACCGCCTGCGGGCCGGCCATGAGACCTGGAACTGCGCCCGGCTGTTCCGCACCGCCGCCGCCTGGCTGCACGACAACCTGGCGCAGGAGCGCTTCCTGCTGTGGGTGGACTGCTTCGACCCCCACGAGCCCTGGGACGTGCCGCCGGAGTTCGCCACGCTCTATGACGATGACACCGCCTGGGACGGCCGCATCGACCCCCGGGCCTTCATGGTCCGGGACACGGCCGGCGCGCCGGAGGAGGCCGTCCGCCGCATCGCCGCGCTCTACGCCGCAAAGGTCACCTGGGTGGACCGCTGGCTGGGCGAGCTGCTGGACGCGCTGGAGGCGACCGGACGGGGCGATGACACCTGCGTGCTGCTCACCTCCGACCACGGGACGTCCCTGAACGAGCGCGGCTTCTTCGGCAAGCGCGCCCCCATCCACGAGCAGGAGGGACATACGCCCTTCATCGTGCGGCTTCCGGGCGGGGAGCGCGGCGAGAGCGACATCATCGTCCAGCCGCAGGACATCCTCGGCACCATCGCGGACCTGGCCGGCGTGCAGCCGCCCGAGGGCGCCGATGGCTTCACTGTCGTCGAACAGGCCCGCTCGGGAAGCGGGGAGCGCGACATCGCGCTCGGCGGCACGGCCGCGGGCCCCTGGTGGGCGGATTCACCCGAGCAGCCGCTGCTCACGGTCTTCGACGACACCTGGCAGATGCACCTGTGCGCGGAGCCCGAGCACTGCCGGCTGATGCGCCTGGGCGATATCGCGGAGGTGGCCGGGGCCAACTCCGACGTCGTGGAGCGGCTTTGGGAGGCGGCCCAGCAGGAGCTGCGCCGACGGGGGATCGACCAGCGCCTGCTGGCGTGGCTGCACAGCGGCGGCGAGGGCGAGCTTGACGAGGAGATCGTCTACTGGGACGGCTATCCCGGGCCGCCCGGCTACAGCGCCTACTTCTCCCGGCTATGGGAAGAGTGGTAGGACCGCCCGGGCCGGTGCCCAGACCCCGCGTGACACCGGGATGGCCTGGGCTGACCGGGTCCAGGACCCGAGGGCGCCCCCGTACGGCCGGGCCGACATCCCCGTCGCGAATCTCCGCATTGGTGCCGGCCTTTTCCGCGTGCCGTTGCGCACCGATCACTGGCCCCTCTCCACCGATCCGCAGCAGTAGCCGATGCACTCCGGAGGCCGTGGCCGAGGCCAGGAACCCGGCGGGTTCCCGCGCGAACAGCGCGGAATCAGCCCGACTGCGCTAAACGATTCGCCGTCTGAGCCCCTTTTTCTTGAGCGCATCTTGAGCCCATTTCGGCGTTCCCTCAACGCGTCGCGGCCCCTGGCGCTCTTAGCCTCTCGGCGTCTTGAGCGATGCTTGAGCCTAACAAGAGCTGGAACGGAGACCAGCATATTTCCAAAAAAAACTTCTCGTGACGCTTGACATGGCGGGCTGTTGGGTATAGTATAGGCACAGTCTGGACACTTCGGCTTGAGCGGCCCTTGAGAATCGGCGCGAACAGGATGCTCCGCTCAGGAGTACATCCCGGGTCCTGCACAGCGCCGGGGACGTGAGAGCCGAGGTCCAATCCAGTGCCATCGCACCAGTGAGGAGGCGAACGCGAGATGTTTGAGCTGTGGAAGGACGAAGAGGGTCTGACGACCGTGGAGTATGCTCTGCTTCTGGCTCTGGTCGTCGTGGCCGGCATCGCTGCCTGGCAGGGCCTGGGCAACACCGTCGAGAACACAGTGGACAGCTCCGCGAATACCATCGCGGGCACCGCTGGCGGCTAATCGCAGCATGCTCAGGCTGAGACGTCACAGCATTGTGGGTCGGCCGTGAGCCGGACCGCCGAAGGTTTTCCTGTCTCACGGCCAACGGCTTTGAGGCAGGACGTCCAGCCGGCGGTAGGTGAGGGAGCAGGGGACTGCTCCCTCGCCTCATTTTTCATTGTGACGTCTCGGCCAGCAGCCTCCCCAGCAGAAAGGCCGCCGCGGCCTTGTCCGGAATCCTCCCCCGCACCGCACTGTCGAGGTCCGTCGCGGCGAACGGCGGCACCGCCGACCCCACGCATGATGGGCAGCCGTCCTCGCACCCGCACTCCTCGATAACCCGCCGGATGGTCGGCATGATCTCATCGACTCGCTGCATGCACCGATGCGCGAAGCCCATTCCGCCGGGGTAGCGATCGTGCACGAACAGCGTGTCGCGGCCCAGGCACGAGGCATCCACCACGGTCCCGATGTCCTGCGTGTCGCACATCACGAAGAACGGTGCCACCTCCACGAAGACGTTGGCGATGCCGATGAGGGCCTCGCCCACGATCATCCCCTCCCGCATCATCTCCCCCACAATCCTCTCGGGCGGGACGAACCACATGGCCACCGTCTCCAGCTCCTGGGGTGGCAGCTCGAGCTGCTCGAAGCCCAGCGAGTCCCGCGTGGCGAACTTGATCTTCTTGAACATGGGGATGGTTGTGGTCACCGTGACATCGCCGAAGCCCACCGTCGCCCCCAGCCACTGGGTCTCCTCCTCCACCTCGTCGATGCGGATCTGTGACGACTGGACCGACTGCGTGTAGTAGTCCAGGTCGCGCCGGTCCACGTGCACGATCTTCTGGTCGAGGTCAAGCTCCTCTACGAAGTACGTCTCCGCACCGTGGATGTAAACCGCGTGGTCGTGAAGCTGCGTGAGGGCGCTGAACTGGTCGATGGTGCCGATCACGCGCTCACCCTCGCGGTCGTCCTGAATGGTGTAGACCGGCCCGGAGATGTTGCGCAGGTTCACGTCAGCGGCGGGATACTCCGAGCTGGCCCAGTACCAGTGCTCCTCGAGATGGCTGACGTAGCCCTCCTCCTCCAGCAGCTCCAGAACGACGTCGGCGTAGGGGCCGAAGGCGGACACCTCCTCATCGCCCAGCGGAAGCTCGTGGGTGGCGCAGCGCAGATGCCCTATGGTGATGTGCGGGTTGTCGGGATCCACCACGGCCTCCTCGGGCGTCTGGTGGAACAGGTAGTCGTGGTGCACCATCAGATACTGGTCCATGGGCGTGTTCTGCCCGACGAGGAAGACCAGGGACTCATCCTCGCCGCGGCCGGCCCTGCCCGCCTGCTGCCAGGTGCTGGCCACCGTGCCGGGGTATCCCACCAGGATGCAGGCGTCCAGGGAGCCGATGTCGATCCCCAGCTCCAGCGCGTTCGTGGACGCTACCCCCAGGATCTCTCGCTCCACCAGCGCCCTCTCGATAGCCCGCCTCTCCTCCGGCAGGTAGCCGCCACGGTAGGCGTGCACCGACTCTGAGAGCTTCCGCGAGACCGGCCTGAGGCGATCCCGCACGCCCTTGAAGAGCAGCTCCGAGGCCAGCCTGGTGCGCACGAAGGCGATGGTCTGCACGCCCTCCTGGATCAGGGCGGTCATCAGGTCCACCCCCTGCCCCAGCGCCGACCTGCGATCGCCGCCCACCCGCCAGCTCTCCCCGGAGCCCCGGGCGGCCGTGGTCAGCGGCGGCGGATTCCACATCACAAACCGCCGCGGGCCGCGCGGCGAGCCGTCGCTGTCCACCAGCTCCATCTCCACCCCCATGACCCGCTCGGCGTGCCGGCGGGGATTGCCGATCGTCGCTGACGAGCACACGAACTGGGGCTGCGAGCCGTAGTGGCGGCAGATGCGGTGGAGCCGGCGCATGACATTCGCCAGATGGGAGCCGAAGACGCCCCGATAGGCGTGTATCTCGTCGATAACCACGTACTGCAGGTGCGTGAAGAAGCGGTTCCAGCGGGCGTGGTGGGGCAGGATGCCCTGGTGGAGGGGGTTGGTGAGGATGACATTGGCACCGTCGCGCAGGCGCCGGCGGAGGGTGCCGGGCGTGTCCCCATCGTAGGTCCCCGCCATGAACCACTCGGCCATCTCCTCGGTCTCCAGGATCCCCAGCCCCCGAAGCTGGTCCTGCGCCAGGGCCTTGGTGGGGTAGATGTAGAGCGCCGTCGCCATCGAATCCGCCAGCAGCGTCTCCACCACCGGAATGTTGTAGCAGAGGGTCTTGCCGGAGGCGGTGCCGGTAACGATGACCACGTTCCGGCCCTCGCGGATGTGCTCGATGGCCTCCGCCTGGTGGGTGTAGAGGCGCTCGATGCCCTGATGGGCGAGGGCGCGCTCCACCGCCGGATGCAGGCCGTCCTCGAGGTCGGCGTACTGCGGCGGCCGGGCCGGCAGCACCTCCACGTGCGCGATCTGGTCGGTGAAGAACTGCTGGTCGCGAACTCGGTCAACGAATGTCGCTGCATCCATGGCTCCTCCTCCTGTTTCTGTTTCGGTGCTTGCACGTGGTATGATGGCCTGGGAAACACCGACTTGATAGCCCGGGAGGCGGCTCCCTTGCACGATAACAACGAGCACTGCAAGGACGTTGACGTTTATGCTCACTTTGGATTGGCAATGTACTGCGCGCAAGTACTTGAGAGAACGCTGGCTGTCTTTTTGTCAGTCGGTCTGGGTCCAGACCGACCCGCCTCTGCCGCCGAACTTGAGGAGCTGATGAGCAAGCACTTTGGAAGGACACTTGGCGCCCTTGTGCGCAAGCTGCGCAAGGGGGTGGATGTCTCAGAGGCGCAGGCGAACAAGCTCGAAGAAGCGTTGACGAAGCGCAATTGGCTCGCTCACAGGTACTTCTGGGATAGAGCCGGACATTTCATGAGCCCCCGGGGGCGTGAGAAGATGATCCGTGAGCTCCGCGAGTGCCGTGACCTCTTTCAGCAGACTTACGATGAATTCAGCGCGCTGACACAGAGTTGGCTGCGACATCATGGACTCACTGACGACGTGCTCGCGGAACAAGAGCGTCGGATCATTGCTGAAGCCGACTCGGACCCTCCGCGAGCCGATGCCGATACTCCCGGACAGTACTGAGGCCAGCACGTGGCACGCTCTCAGCGGCCCCTGACTGCAGTTCACGCGGCGAAGCCTCGTAGGCGAGCGAAGCGCAGCGGCCAACGCCGGGCCGATGACAACAACCGCTAACGGCACCGGCCGCCATCGCCGCCGTTCCCGTGGCACGCACACTCCTGTGCGTGCGCCGTTTGCCGTCTCCCGGACGACGAACGACAACTGCCGGGCGGGAACGGAGGCCCGCCCCTCCAAACGGAACGGCGTCAACGACCGGGCGGGCCAGGAGCGGCGGCCTTCCCTCCCCGCCCGTAGGAAGCCCGCCGCTCCGTACGGCATGGGAACGGCAGGCGGGCTAGGCAGCCCGCCCCTCCGTACGACATTGAGAACTCGTCCCCCGTCGACGTTCGGAGGGACGGGTCTTCAGACCCGTCCGACGTCTGTCGTATCGTCCTCCCCCTCGAACCGCTCCACAATGATGGGAGGCGGGCGCCCCGCCCGCTAAGGAGGGCTGTGAAGCCCGACGAAGTCGGCCCCATATCGTCCGGAACGGCGGGCCTTCCCGCGTAAGGTTCGTCCCCGACGCCGTTTCCGACCGGCGGCTCCGGGCCGACTTCCATCGCCTCTTTGCGGCGCGCTCAGGCGGCCCCTCCGCCGAAAGCCCGGCGTACGGGGACGCGCTTGCCTCAGGACTCGCCTCGGCGCTGTTGCCCTTGCTGACGGCTGTTAGCTGGTAGCTGACTGCTGATTGCTGATCGCTGATAGCTGGCAGCCGACAACCGGCAGCCGCCTACGGAACGTGCGAATCAGGCCGGTCCTCATCCCCGCCGCCCTGATCCTCGCGGGCCTGCCGGCGGAGCAGCAGCGAGTTGACCGCGTCCAGGAAGGCCTGCGCGCTGGCCTCGATCACGTCGAGGCTCGCGGCCTGACCGACCGCCTCCTCATCATGCCAGCGCACCCGGACGGTCGCCTCCCCCAGCGCGTCCTGCCCGCGGGTGATGCCCCGCACGGCGTAGTCAGCCGTCTCCAGCCCGTCCATCTGCACGATCTTGCCGATGGCGTCGTAGACAGCGTCCACCGGCCCGTTCCCGTGGCCGACCATCGTCACCGTCTCGCTGTTGCGGCGCAGCACGACCAGGCCCATGGGCGTCAGCGATGTCCCGGTCGTCACCTGGACGCGCTCGAGGTGCCAGACGTCGGCCGTCGTGTCCGCGGAGGCCTGGCGCATGATCACGTGCAGGTCCTCGTCATAAACGCGCTTCTTGCGGTCAGCCACCGAGAGGAAGCGCTCGTAGATCTCCTCCATGTCCTCATCGGCGATGGCATAGCCGAGCTTCTCGAGTCGGCTGCGCAGCCCGTGCTTGCCCGAGCGCGGTCCGAGCGTAAACATGGACTCGGTGAGCCCGACGTCCTCGGGGCGCATGATCTCGTAGGTCTGCCGGTCCTGGATCATCCCATGCTGGTGAATGCCGGCCTCGTGGGCGAAGGCGTTCGCGCCCACGATGGCCTTGTTCGGCTGCACCACGAAGCCGGTGAGCGTGGAGACCATGCGGGAGGTGTTGATGATCTCCCGGGTGTTGATGTTGGTGTCGGCGTGGAACTCGTCGGTTCGGGTGCGCAGGGCCATGACGATCTCCTCGAGGGAGGCGTTACCGGCGCGCTCGCCGATGCCGTTGACGGTGCACTCCACCTGCCCGGCGCCGGCCCGGACCGCGGACAGCGAGTTGGCCACCGACATCCCCAGGTCGTCGTGGCAGTGCACGGAGATGACCGTATCCTCGATGTTGGGCACGTTCTCGAACAGGTAGCGGATGGTCTCGTACATCTGCGAGGGCGTGGCGTAGCCCACCGTGTCGGGGATGTTGACGGTCCCCGCCCCGGCCTCGATGGTGGCCTCAACCACGTCCCGGAGGTACTCCAGCCGGGTGCGCAGAGCGTCCTCGGGGGAGAACTCGACGTCGTCGCAGAGGCTGCAGGCCAGCTCCACCGCGTCCACGGCCATCTGCAGCACCTCGTCCTCCGTCTTGCCGAAGCGCTTCTCGACGTGGACCTTAGAGGTGCCGATAAAGGTGTGAATGCGGGGCTTCCGGGCGTGCTGGACCGCCTCCCAGCAGCGTTCGATGTCCTGCGGCAGCGCGCGCGAGAGGCCGGCGATCGTCGGCCCCTCCACCTCTCGGGCGATGGCACTGACGGCCTCGAAGTCCTCCGGCGAGGAGATGGGGAAGCCAGCCTCCATGACGTCCACGTTCAGGCGCGCGAGCTGGCGAGCGAGCTGCAGCTTGGCGCCGGTGTTCATGCTTGCACCCGGCGCCTGCTCGCCGTCGCGCAGGGTCGTGTCGAAGATCGTTATCATGCGGGACATTGGTGTCTCCTCCTGACGGAGCCTGTGATCGACGTGCCGGTGCCGGGACGTCGCGGGAAGGCGGCCGGCACCGGGCCGCCAGCCCGCTGTGTCAGAGACAGGTCGAGATCAGCGTCGTCCATGCGGCCACCTCCTCGCGACTGGACTCATGCTCGAAAGCAGCAACCAAAAAAGCCTCCATCTCGCAAAGAGACGGAGGCTCGATGCCTGATCCGCGGTACCACTCTTCTTGGCTGCGCCAGACCACCGTGGTCCTGACAGCCCGCTTTGCCGACACGGCGACCGTGGTCGCGATGCCGCCCTCCTGCTAACGGTGGAGGACTCCGGCGCCACCTACTGAGCGAGCAGGGCTCGCCGTTCAGAGCGCGACTCCGGGGCCAGTTCGGCGGTTAGCGGAGGTCGCCTCCCAGCCTGGGCCTGCCTTCGCCGCCGGGCCGGCAACCCGACTCGCGCCATATAAGGCAGACCGCGGGGCGACCTCTCTGTTATCCGCGTAGCCGCGTACTACTCCCCTTCACAGCCTCTTGTCGCACATTCGTGCCTTGCGACCGATTGTGAGCTCAGTATAGACGGGGCGGGCGGCGTTGTCAAGCCCCGCCTGCCCGAGTTGAGAAGGGGTCGGGCAGCATCCAGATTCATGTGCCTGTTCTCTGTACTCACGCCGCCGATGCCCGCGGAGAGGCCGCCTGAGGAGCGCATGCCCTTTATGCGCGACGAAGCCGGCCCGCGACGCCACGAGACAGCGTCGCGAGGCGCTGCTCCGAACGGAACGGCCGGGCCGGGGTCCGCGCCCCCCAACCACCAGGAGCCTCAGACAGCCCCCACCCCACAACCACCCGGAA
>JAYENL010000040.1:0-14187 GCA_034722055.1 Armatimonadota bacterium | reverse complement strand
TGAGCCTCCCAGCGCAGGTCCTCCCTCTCGGGCTCCGTCAGCGCATAGGCGCGGTCGCCCAGGAACTGCGAGCCCCACTCGGCGGTGCAGAACTGGTACTTCAGCTTCCCGTTCGTCCAGTAGCGCTTGCCCTCGTACCAGCCCCGGTGCATCGTCCAGCTCATGCGTATGGGGACGCCGTACTCGCACAGAAAGACCGGCTTGACGCCCTCAGTGGCCCAGTGCTCGAACCAGTCCGAGCGCTCCTGGATCGGCACGAAGTTGAGGTAGCAGTTGATGGTGTGAAGCTGCCCGTTGTTCCCCGAGGAGTGGTGGTAGATGACGCGGGTGGGGTCGAGGCCCCTGACGATCGCCTCCCCCCGGCGCGCCAGCCTCGCGGAGCGATCATAGCGCAGGTCCGATTCGCCGCTGGGGTCGGGGAAGGGGTTGTAGATCCCGTCGATGCGATCCGGATTCATGTCCTGCGAGTAACCCGTGTAGTTGTGGTTCATGGAGTACATCACGACCGAGGGGTGGTTCTGAGCCTGCCGCACGTAGAACTCGGCGTGCCGCGCGTAGCCGTTGGTTGCGTCGGCGTCCGGCGCCTCCCACTCGTAGTCCTTCACATGCGGCATCGAGAACGAGATGAGCATGCCCACGTCGTCGGCGGCGCGGAGGATCTCGTCGAACCCCAGGTGCGATCCCGGCAGGCAGTCGTAGTTGTGCGTGTACATCAGGTTGACCCCGAGGGCCTTGTGCCGCAGCATGCTCTCACGCGCCCCCTGGTAACAGGCGGCGCTGGCGCCGATCTGGGCGTTGTCCAGGGGCACCGCGCAGCAGTAGAGGCGCGTGCCGTTGAGCACGAAGTCCCGCCCCTCGATCCAGAGCTCCCGGAAGCCAAAGCGCACGGGCTGGTGGGTGTCGAGCACCGCGCCGCCAGCGTCCAGCAGCGAGAGCTGCAGATCGTAGGTGTTCTGGGGCGTGTGCAGGTCCCAGAGCTTATCGGGCCGCCACTGGCCGGCGAACGCGAAGCGGCCGTCGTCCAGGTCAGCCGGGCCGAACTGGTCGCTCGCAAGCTCCTGAACCGTCCGGCCGTTATCGGTGATGACCGCGCGCAGGCGGTAGCCCGCTCCCGGCTGAAGGCCCTCCAGCGCCACGTCCACCGTGATCTGCCACTGCCGCACCGAGGTGGCTACCCTCACGTCGTCAATGTGCGCGGCCGCCGGCGTGCTGACCAGGAACGCGTCGCCGCACAGGCCTCGACGGATCACCCGGCCCCTGGAGCGCGTGCCGCCGGTGGCGTCGGCGTAGGAGATGATCTCCTCGTTCAGGGGAAGCGCCACCGTGTAGAGTGACAGCACCTGCGTGGTGCCCGGCCGGCAGGCATCCGTGATCTCCACCTCGCCACCCGGGAAGTAGACCTCGCCCACGTTGGTGCCGTCGATGTACACCGCCGCGTAGGAGTTGAGGTACGCCAGCGAGATGCAGATGCGGCGGCCGGCCCACTCGGTTGGCACGCTGATCTCCCGCTGGTACCAGGCCATATCGACCGCGCTCAGATTCTCATCCTGCCAGCGTGGGTGCGGGTAGTGTGTCTGGGAGTCCCTGTGCATCCAGAAGCTGGTCCCCGGCCACGGTGCCGGAACCTTCAGGAAGCCCCAGCCGCCGGTCGGCACCTCATCCGTCTTCTCCGCGACCGGCTGCCAGCGCCACATGCCGTTGATGCAGATGCGCTCCCGCGTGGCGGTCGTCTCCCGATAGGCCTTACTCATGTCCCACACCGCCTCCACGCCCTCCGGCAGGGCCGCAATCGACTGCGCCTCGCAGTGGCCCGCAGCCGTCGCTGCCAGCATGCAGCCCGTCGCTATCAGCACAACGTGCCGACGCGCCATGTTCATGTCCTCCCGTTCCCAGGTATGCCGCCATCAGCGCGATGAGCATGTGGTCTCGCGCTGGCCGGGGCCGCCGCGCCGGAGCTCAGCCTTCGACCTCGCAGCGGACCTGCAGCCGGATGACGCCCTGCTCGTCGGCCTCCACCGTGGCCAGAGGATACCGCATGGGCATGGGGTCAACCAGGTGCAGCTTGCCCATGCCGACGATCTTCTCGTCCACGTGGCCCTCCGCCTCGATGGAGGCGATCGCCCCATCCTCCACCTGCAGCGTCGCGCCACCCGGCCATGTGAGCGTCTCGCCCTCCCGCGTCGGCATGGTGTGGCACCACCACTGCATCCGCTCCACCCCCGTGCGCACCACGGTGGCCGTGTCGGGACGGCTCAGCTCGACGGACTGACTCGCGTGTCCGCCAGCGCAGCGGATCGTGGCCGTCTCCCCATCATCCGTCAGGGTCATGCCCTCCCGCGTCCAGCCGGGCAGGCCGGTCAGGTCCACCATCAGGGCCTCACCGCCGCAGTGGACGATGACGGTCCCGTGGCGGACGCCAACGGCGAGGCCGCCGGGCTGCCAGCCGACGCGGGCGTAGGCCTCGCCTACCTCCGAGAACTCGAAGGAGAGGGGCAGGTCGGGCTCGACGTCCGGGAGGACCGTCGGGTCGTACCATGCGTAGGCGTAGCCCCCAAGCTCGAACAGAAGCTGCTCGCCGTTCGACGTCACGTAGCGCGTCTGCTGCAGTGAGCCGAGGGACTCGTCCCACAGGGCGAGGTGCTGGTAGATCGGCCGGCGGTACTCGCGGGCCAGGAACAGCAGCACCGGCGACCAGTAATCGAGCTGGCCGTACGACGGCGCGAAGAGGATCGATCGGTTATTCTCGTTGTGCCCCGGCCGCTTTCGGCCCACGACCGCGGCCAGAGCGATGCGACCGTCCATGTATGCGCTGTACTCGCCGAACAGGTCTCTGCCCGTCACGCGGCGGAGGGCGTCGAGGAAGAAGATGCGATACTGCATGGTCGAGGCCCAGAAGTTGGACGTCTGCTCCTGCGTCCCGCCCGACGTCAGGGCCTGTGGCAGCAGGTAGTCGGTGTGCTTGCGCACCGCCAGCTCCAGCCACTCCCGGGCATCAGGCACCTCGCCCAGCAGGGCCAGAGCCGCCACGCCGAAGGACGACGCCTCCACGCTCCCGTGATGCTTGTCCTGGCCGGGCCCCGCCATGCCCGGGTTGTCGAGATACCACTGGTAGTACTTGCCGGCGATGCCGGTCATGATGTCGCGGATCTCGTCGCGCTCGTCCGGCGGAAGGTCGTTGTAGAGCAGGTCATAGCTGACCGCGAGGCCCTTGAGCAGCCGCATGACGGCGTAGGCCTTGCTGGCGTCCGGCTCGCCCTCCGCCTCGCGCCGCCAGATGCGGCCGCAGGCCAGCGTCCACTGGCAGGCGCCCTCCAGGTAGCGCTCATCCTCGCCGTAGGCCCAGGCGAAGGCCAGATGCTCCATGACCGCCATGTCGTGCATCATGGCGTAGAAGCGATCGTAGAGGTTCAGGTAGACCGGGTCGGGCGTCACCGGGGCGATCCAGTCCTCGCGCGGCTCCTGCGTGAGGCACCAGTCGGCGGAGGCAGCGAGATTCTGCCACATGCGCGTGTGCCGGCCCTCGGTGCGCAGCTCGCGCAAGCGCGAGAGCTCATCCGCCGTGAAGTAGAGCCGGGGATGCTCTTCGGCCAATGGCGCGGCCGACTGCTGCCCGAAGGCCGCAGCGGCCACCAACGACAATCCCGCAACCGGGCATAGATACGCGAGCGATCCCATGACTGGTCTCTCCCGTCAGCCCGCCTGCGCCATCGCAGGTGTCTCTGCGTCGCTCGTGCCGGATGCCGCACCGGTGCAGCGTGTCACGGAACATGGGCACGTCAGACCAGTAGCTCCAGACGCACGCCTGGTCACCGGGAGGGATGCGCCCCTCGATGCGCCGGCATCCCGACAGGGGTGTGCCTGTTCGCCACCCGCGGCCCCGGCCCTCCAGCCCTCTCGCCGGTCGCTCTCCGAGCACGGCGCCCGTCCACCACACGATTCTCGGTCACGCGCACTGCTATCTGTCCACAGCCTACACTCACGTCGGGGAGTGTGGTATACTGATGTTGGGCGGGCGGGCTATGTGAACTCCAGGTCTCCCCCCGCCTGGGGTCCGAAAAGCCCGCCCGCCTTCCCGTAAGCGCCCACCGCCGATCGATGTGCGTCCTCCCGACGCTCCGACTGCGCCGCCCCCGATCACCGCGAAAGGCCGAAATCGTCCGGCACGAGCTGCCAACTGTCCCCCCGATCAGTCGAGCAGGCCAGGACGGGGTAGTACCACTCATCGACCTTGCCCTCGGAGCGGTAGTCGAGCGTGAAGTAGCCGTAGTTGAGGAACAGCCCCCCCTGCCTGTCCATGGACAGGTGGTTGCACATTCGCAGGTAGCCCTCCTGAGGGCTGTTCGCGACGCGCCGCGGCTCAGACCACTCGCCGTTGCGCGTCACGTAGCTCAACCCTCCCCTGTTGCCGTCGGGCCCCATGCCGATGTTATTGCGGAAGAACAGGTGCAGCCGGTCCTGCAGGTCGCACAGGAAAGACAGGTGGGTGGCCCTGCTGGCGCCGGGCACCGCCTCCAGCGGGTCGAAGGCCGAGCTGTCATCCGGGCGCGTAGAGCGAGTGTAGTACACCTGGCTGGCGTGCGCGCCGCAGAGGATGTGGATGTGGCCCCCCGAGTCCAGCGCCAGGGCCGGGAAGCCATGGTCGTCCGCAGATGGCCCCACGAGGCTCTTCTGCGACCAGGCGCCTGTCACCGTGTCGTAGGTGGCGACGTAGGTTTCGTTGCCGCCCCGTTCGACGCCAACCTCGGTCTCGTGCCACGCGATATGGGTGTGCCGAGGCGTGGACACGATCTGGGTCGTGACGTACATGCTCCCGATGGGGTTTCTGGAGGCCGCCTCGCTGAGAGTGCCGCTATTGATGGTCCTCACCCGGCCGTCAGCCCGGTCGAGGATGTGGTAGTAGAGCCTACCTGGGTAGTCCACGAACCGCTCGTCCGGCTCGTCCCCGCGCCGGCTCATGGCTATCAGCAGCGGCCAGCGGATCGTGTTGTGGCCGGCCAGATGCTCGGTGGCGATCCTGTCATAGGGCGTCGCGTAATCGGCCTCGATGGGATGAACCGCGAAGCTGTCGCCGTGGTCGGGGGAGGTGATGAGCACCAGGGCATATCGACCGTCCCCCTTGCGGTACTGAGCGAGGAGAAACATCTCGTCGGTGGCGGCGATGAACTCGGGCTGCTTGGAGTAGCCCGCCAGGGCGCCTCCATCGTCCTCATCGCCAAGCGCCTGCCGCACCACGCTCTCCAGGTCCACGAAGTGCCAGCCATCGCCGCGCAGGAACATCAGGTCCCCGAAGTGACCGGGCACTGTGCTTTGCGGCGGCTCAGCACGCGTGAAGGGATAGGAGACCACCATGTAGGGCCGCCCCTGTGCGTCGAAGGAGGGCACGCCGCCGGCGCAGTAGGCGGGGTCATAGCCGAGCTCCTCATACTCGGGATGGTGGTACTTGGAGGGCGTTAGCGGCTCTTCGAACAACTGAGCGCTGGCGAGACCTGCGCAGGCAGAGGCGAGCACAGGCAGTGACAGTCCGGACCACCCGTAACGCATCTCTGCAGTCCCTCCTCGCAGGCGAGTCCGTCCGATCGCGGTACGGACGCCCGGGACGGCGTCAGCAGAATTGAGCGCTTCTGTTGCTTTCCTCCCCGCGCTCCCGGTCCCTCCCTTGCGCTCGCGGCCCTCGATGCAGTAGGTGCTAAGTCGCGCAAGTTCGCATATTATCCTGCCTCACAGCAAAACACTTGTTCCTGCCATGGAGGGGCCGCCGCGAGCGAAGTGAGCGGTGTGAGGTTGCGAGCAATGCGCGACCTCACAGGTTCCACCCCGGCCCACATCAGGAAAGGTCCAGGGGCCGGGGTGGAACCTTCGGCCTGTTCGCTGCACTCACAGGCCTCACCGGGCGCTGCGCGCCCGGCAGCCCCTCCACCACAATCCTCCTCCGCACCGTAACCGAGGCCGCCGACTACTCTCGTCATCAACGTTCGAGGACTTCTGTAAGTGAGCACCAGGAGGCGGTCGCGCTTAGGCAGCACCTGACCGTGTGCCTCGTGCAGGAGCACGCTGTCCTGCCGGGAAGAACCAGACACTGCTCATCTGGTGCGGCGAGACGCGGGGCTTGAGCACAGTGCAGCGGCGGGCTCTGAGGCCGCGATTCACGGCCCGGGGCCAGACAGGCCTCTACTACGGGTACTGGCGGGTGATCGACGATGCGTGCTGCGAACGCTGTCGAGCTGCTGGCATCTCTGTGGCCATGGTCGGCCTACGCCGCGGCGGTGTCGCTGGCTCTGTGCGCGGTGGGGGCCGGGGCTGAGGAGCATCCGGTGTACACCAGTGTGGATGCTGACAGAGCCCAGGAGTACGAGCAGGCTGTCGAGCGCGTGATGTCCATGAGCGAGGAGGAGATGCTCAGCTATCTCCCGGAGAAGCCCTACATCCGGTTCTGCGAGTGTCCCAACTGCTACGGCGGCTCCCAGGGGAACAACATCTTCACATGGACCATCGACCGGCCCGACGAGCTCACCTGCCGTCACTGCGGAGAGGTCATACATCCGCCCGACGAGGCCTATCCGGAGACGCACGTCCTGGTGGGCGAGAACGCGCTCGGCGAGCGGGTCGAGTACTCCTACTACCTCAACGAAGAAACCGGCGCCCGCCACTTCCTCAGCGGCCATCTGCTGATGTACAAGCGCAACTGGCTGACGCAGCAGTGCATCGCGCTGGGCGAGGCCTACCAGGCCACCGGCAAGCCCGAGTACGCGCGCCGAGTGGTGCTGGTTCTCGACCGGGCTGCGCAGCTCTATCCGCACTACCCGGCTGTGCACAATCGCAATGCCCGGGGCATCCGCTTCTGCGAGTCTCAGGAGCCCCCCTACGCCTGGGATGCCGGGCGATGGGGGAACTTCCACAACGAGATTCCCAGAAGGCTCATCCTCGCCTACGACCTCATCTACGACAGCGACCAGTTCGAGGCGCTGTCGGCAGAGCGCGGCTACGACGTGCGCGCCCGGCTGGAGGAGGACTTCCTGCGCGAGACCTTCCGGGCGCTGGAGGTCAATGCCTATCACGTGAGCAACGTCGTCGGCTACGACATCACGAGCGCCGCGATGCTCGGGCGCGTCATCGGCGATCCGGACATGGTGCACCGCGCCTTCGGCTGGATGAAGCAGAACCTGGACGAGGGCTTCTTCTTCGATGGCACATGGCACGAGTCCCCCAGCTACCACTACATGACCCTCGGGGGGCTGCGCCGGGCATTTTCGGTGGTGGAGGGCTACTCCGATCCGCCGGGGTACGTCGATGAGGTCGATGGCAGACGTTTCGACGACCTTGACCCCGGGGCCGACCTGCCCTTCTGGGCGAAGGTCCAGGATGCCTTTAAGGCCGTGGCCTTCCCGGATGGCTGCTCCACGCCCGTGCATGACACCTGGGCTCACCAGCGGCGGGCGGAGCCTCGCACCCGCACGGTCTCCACGATACTGCCAGGATACGGGCATGCGTCACTGGGGTGCGGGCAGGCCGCGAGCCAGATGCAGGCACAGCTCCACTTCTCCGGCGCCTACGGACACAGCCACCGTGACACTCTGAACCTCACGCTGTGGGCGAAGCAGCGGGAGATGCTGTCGGACATCGGCTACACCTGGACCAATATGCGCTGGTGGGCGGTCTCCACCATCAGCCACAACCTGGTGGCGGTGGACCGCCAGGAGCAGGAGGGCCGGCCGTCTGACGGCGATCTGCTGTGGTTCCTCCCCTCAGAGACCATCAGCGTCGTCGCCGCCGACGGACGACGCGCCTACGCCAACATCGAGGGCCTGGACATGTACCGGAGGCTGCTGGTCCTCGTTCCGGTATCCGAGGAGGACGCCTACGTCGTGGACATCTCGCGCACCCGCGGGGGCTCGGTGCACGACTGGCTGCTGCACGGCAGCGCCGATGAGGACATGACCGCCCGGGCCAGCCTGCAGATGGAAGAGGCGGGCTCCGAGTTCGCGGGCGAGGAGCCTCCGCGGACCTACGACGTGTGGCGCAACGTCCAGCACGGGACCGCGAATGACGGCTTCAACATCACCTTCACCTACGCCGATGAGCCGCAGCGGGGCATCCGCACGCACTTGCTCGCCGGCGCGCCAACCAGGGTCTATCTCGGGGAGACTCCCTCGATCCGCCGGGCCGGCCAGGGCACCCGGGGGGATAATCGCAAGGTCCTCGATTTCTGGATGCCGCATGTGGCGGCGCGACGGACCGGCGACGCGCCGCTGCACTCGGTCTTCGCCGCAGTTGAGGAGCCCTTCCACGGCGAGCCCTTCCTGGATGCCGTCACGCGGCTGCAGGTGTCGCCGGCGGATGAGGACTGCGTGGCGATGCAGGTGACCTGTGGCCGGATCACCGACACGATCATCAGCACACTCGACGAGGCCCCGTTCACGAAACGCGCCGCTGGCGAGGTGACGATCAGGGGCCGCCTGGGCGTGGTCCGTCAGGTTGACGGGAAGGTCACGGCCATGTGGCTGTTCCAGGGGCGCGAGCTGACCGCAGGTCAGGATGGGATCGCCACCGACACTGGCGCCTACGCGGGCACGATCGGGGGGGCCACACGGAAGGCCGACGGCGCGGACCATGACGCCCTCATCACCACCGCCGCCCTGCCCGCCGGCAATGAGCTGCATGGCACGTGGATCATCGTGACGCATGGCAACGGCTTCCGGCACGGCTATGAGATCGACCGGATCGAGAGGCGGCGCGGCGAGACTGCGATTATCCTCACCGACGACCACGGCCTGCGCATCGATGGGCGGACGACGGAAGAGGTCTACTTCCCGTCGCGCACCATCGAGGGACAGAACACCTTCGAGATACCCCTGTGCGCGAGCATGGTGCGCGGGTGAGACGCAGCCCAACGAGCAGCGGCGGCTGTCGGAGCCCTCGCCCTCTCGCCGGCAGGGGCTTCAGCGCGTGAGGTCGCGGGTCTCGGCCAGCTTCCATGTCTCGCCCCCATCGGGTGACATCAGCAGCGCCCGGCGGTTGCCGAAGTGGTCGTTGCGGTAGAACCAGTGCGTGGACCAGTAGTCGTAGGAGATGAACAGGCGGCCGCTGTGATCGACCGTCAGCCGGTGGTAGAAGATGCTGTACTCCGAGAAGGGCGCCACCACGAGGACCCTCGGCGGCTCCCACGGCTGGCCGGGACGCTTGCGCTGGTAGGCGAGTGTGGCGTGGGTGCTGTTGGGAAATGGCTCCCCTGAGCGCCACAGCCGGAAGACCACGTGCAGCGCGTCGTCCTCCCCGCACACGAGGCCGATGTAGGTCTGGTTGAGCCCCTCGCCGGCGGTCACCGGCTCCGTCCACCCGGAGCTGGCATCGTTCGGGGCCTGCGATCGGCAGTACTGGAAGGGCCTGCCGTGGGTGCCGATCAGCACGTGGAGGTAGCCCTCGCTGTCCATGGTGATGCTGGGCGAGTTGTGCACGTCATTGGGCGGTGGGCCGTAGCCGAGCAGGGCGGGCTCGCCCAGCTCACCCGTCTGGCGATCGTAGGTGACGACGAAGGTGGGAACGCCGGGCGCATCTCCCGCCGGGTCGGTGGCCTCGCCCCAGGCGACGTGCACCTTCGGCCCCCGGGACACAACCGATGACGGAATGCCGGAGTGGGCGGACAGCCCGATGCACTGCCGGGTGATCAGGATCGGCTCTCCGATCTCGATGCGGCCGTCCACCTTGCGCGGCACGAACAGCTCCAGGTCGTTGATGCTGCGCCATCGCAGATTGGGGTCTCTTGCAGTGCGCCGGAAGCGCACCAGGGGAGGCGGGCCTTCGGGCACGTTGTGGCCGGAGAACTGCTCGATGTCGATTGTGCCTCTCTGCCCCGGCACCTCATACGCAGCGAAGGTCCTGCCGCCGTCAGCCGAATGCAGCAGCGTGTTGCTGCCCGCGCAGACAGCCGGCAGGTAGAGGTCCCCGTCGCGGTCGAAGGCGACCTTGGTCGAGGCCAGGCCGACGGCGCTGCCCTCGAAGGCCTCCGGCCGCGAGGTCACCGCGGACTGCATCTCGGTCTCGGCCCACCGCCCATCGCGCCAGGTCGCAAGCCCCCCGCCGGTTCGCATGTAGGGCCGGTTGACCGGGTCGAAGTATGGCTGGTTGTTCACCGGGTAGTCGGGCAGGTAGCCGAACTGCTCGTTCTCATGCTCGTAGGGCCGCAGTTGGATGGGCATCTCCAGCGGCCCGGTGGCCGGGGCTTCGCCCGGCTTGAGGGTGATAGTCGAGTAGGTGGAGACCGACGGCGTGTCGTGGGGCGTGACCCGGACGTGACAGACATGCGGCCCGTCGCCGTCAGGAGCCCGGTAGCGGACGGACACGGGCGCCGCGTCACGCGGGGACAGCGAGACTTCGGACTGGTCAAGCTCAACGGGCCACTCGCGATCGGGGAACTCGACACTGAGCGTGAAGTCGCGCTCGCGGAGGGCGTTGTTGTGGACCTGCAGCACGACCTCCCCCTCAGCGCCCGGCTGGGCATAGATGACCCTCCGGTATGGCGTGAGCAGCCAGCGGTTCTCGATGAACGGGAACCAGGACTGGCGATCCGGCGACCAGTAGCACGCATTGTAGATGGGCTCGGCATCGTCCCACCGGGTGACGCTATCGATGCTGATCGTCGCCTTTGCTGCCGGCAACCGCAGCTCCCAGGGGATCGAGTCCCGGTGCTCTTCGGCGGGGGCGGTCCAGGCGGCGCTGCCGTCCTCCCCCACGTCCAGCACCGCCAGCCGCTCGCCGTCGGCGTCGTGGACCGTGGCAGGCTCTGAGCCGGCCGGCAGGCCGCTGAGCTCGATGCCGAACTCGCCCTGCCGCGGGTGGAAGCAGACAACACCGGGCCCGTCCGGGCTCTCCAGCACGATCGGCTCCTGGTGACGCTCGTCCTTGTGCCCGCGAGCCGTCTCGATGAGATAGCGCGGGCAGTTGGTGCGGAAGCCCCAGACCATGTTCTGCCCGTAGCGATCCCGCGACACTGTGATGTTCAGCGCGTAGATGCCGGGCCGGTGAACCTGGGCGGTGAGCCGGACGGTCTGGGGCGGGCCAAGGCCGCCCCCGGCCGGTCGGCCGTCGTCGGGGATGAAGGCCTCCTGTAGCACGTGCCGGTCGGGCCCCGCGAGGATCGCGCGCAGCTCCGTTGTGCGCTCTCGCTGGTTGCGATCGCGCTTCTGCACCTCCACCACAAGCTCACCGGGCTCTGCCAGCAGGTACACGCCCCCGCATCCCCCGATGAGCGGATGGAAGTCGCGCTTGGCCATGGTGACCTCCTCGCCCGCCGCCCGCGCCGGCTCTTCCGGCTGGGCGCCGCTGTCTTCGACCATGCATGCTGACACGAGCAGCACAAGCGCAAGTCCAGCCGACCTCGAAATCATGGTCTGCCTCCTCTGTAACCGTCAGATGCGTCGGCGCAGCCCGTGGTGCCGTGCCGCCTGGCAGGTTAGCTCCCCGGTGGACGCTCACCTGCCCCGCAAGCTGCGCCAGGGCGCCACCTCGGTCTCCTGACGGATATCGGTTGTCAGTCCGCCACGTACTCGTGCGGCAGCAGCGTCGAGCGCGGCTGAAGCAGCTCCGCGAGGCCCGTCGCCGAGAAGGTGGCGTACATCACTACCGATGCCGAGTCCGTCCCCGGCCGCCGCCGCAGGAGCTGCTGCAGCGACGTTGGGGAGGCCGGGCTCGTTATCCCCCACAGGGCCCGCGCGAGCGCGGCGCGGCTCCCGGGGCTGGCATCGAGCTCGCGGGTGCAATACACCAGGCCGGGCAGCATCAGGGCCTTGCGGCCCCCACTTCCCAGCCACCAGCCCGCGTCGGCGGTGCGGGCGAACTCCAGGAAGTCCTCCTCCAGATGCTGCCGCAGACGCGCCCGCAGGTCGCGGTCGGGGACTGTGTCGAGCATCCACACCGCGGCCTCGTTCGCGTAGCCACTGGTGACCGAGTCCCTGCCCTCGTGGATGCGCTCCAGGAACCAGCGCGTGTCCTGCACCGCAAGCTCGCAGGCCCGCGGCCCCTCGCCCAGCGCACACAGCCCCCCGAGGAAGGCCAGGCTGCAGTGCAGCGTCCACACCTTCTGGCGTCGCTCCGCGACCGGCTCGCTGAAGGCCTCGCGATCACTGAAGTAGTCGCGCAGGACGTAGCCGATGCCCAGACCGCCTCGCAGCACTCCCGCGTGGCCCTCTCCGTAGCTGGCCTCCAGGTCCGTCGCGACCTCCTCCGTGATGCGGAAGCCCTCGCGGAAGTCCATGAACCTGCGGGCGGCGTCCAGATAGGCCCGCCGGCGAGCAGGCCGGCAGTACGGCGCGAGCTGCACGAGCCCCAGGGCGATGCAGCCGTCATCGGCAACGAACACCAGCTCCCCGGGTGGGCCGTAGCCGACCCACCAGCCGCCGTCCGGCCGCTGGTCGCGCACCAGCATGTCGGCCGCCCTCAGAGCCGAGCGCCGGTAACGCTCATCGCCGGTGAGCTTGCTCAGCACGCGCAGCGCCCTGGCACCGTACATGTCCCCGTAGAAGATGCTGGAGTAGTTCCCCTCCTCGGTCTGATTGTCCATCAGCCAGCGGCCCACGGCCTTCAGCGCGGCGCGGGCGTCGGCCACCGCCGGCAGGCGGTCGAGCGCCCCGCCGGCGTTGCGCAGCTCGAGGACGCCACCGAAGCGGGAGAGGTCGGGCTCGGACGGTGGAGCGGTCAGCTCCACGCTTGTGATGCGCCCCGGCTGCAGCCTGACCGGCGCACTCGTGGACCACTGCCCGGACGCGGCCCGCAGTTCCACCGTGGCGCTGTAGGCGCGAGCGCCGCGGCTCAGCACCGTGACCCGCCAGCGCTGGGCGATGCCGTCATCCTCCGCCGAGAACTCCGGCCGGGGGCTGCAAAGCCACGCCGACGATGTCATCGCGCGCACCAGGCGGCGGAAGCCGGTGGCCAGCGCCGTCCGCCGCGGGTCGAGCAGGTCATGAGAGGTCACCCCGAGCCATGCCACGCACGCCCCGCGGTACTCCCCGTGGTGGAACAGCACCATGCCGCCGACGTCACCCAACGCGGTTCCGTCCTCCGCGCAGGCGCGCAGCAGCGGGATATGGCGGGCGATCTCGTCCGCCGCAGCATCCCACTGGCCGGGCGTCGGGCTGACTGTGCGCGGCACCATCTCCCACCCATCCACCGGCCCCCTGATGGCCGCTGCCTGCGGGAAGATGAGCTGCTCATCGGCGGCGACCAGCAGCGGCGCGTCGCGCAGGTGAGACGCATCCCGGAACAGCCCCAGCGCATCGAGGCGCGCCACCGCGCCCAGGCGCCTGTACTCCCGGCGCCAGCGATCCAGATGCGCGTGGCGGGAATCGACGGCGTGATGGGGCGCCGCGGCGGCCCGGATCTCGTCCACGTACACCGTCCGCGGGTCGGCATTACCGTAGAGGGCGCGGTAGAATCCGAGCTTGAATGAGACGACGTCCGCCGGACGCACCTGGTCACGGCCCGGGGCGACGTAGGCCGCGAAGTCCCGCATGCGCACCGAGTACGCCTGCCACCGGGGCGTCAGCTCGACGAAGTACTTCCACCTGCTCTCGTCGCGCTCCACCAGCTCCAGGCACAGTCGGTCCGTGCGGGCGTCGCCGCGCGCGTGGAACTCAAGGCAGGCGTCGGTGTCGCGCAGCCTGTCCTCCAACGGCAATTGCACGTAGAACCAGTCCTGCAGGTCACCGGCGGCGACACGGAGGGCGTGCCCTGTGCCCGCGGCGCCCCCCGTGACGAGACTCAACTCGCCGTCCGACCGAGGGCCCGTCACCGTGCCGAGATCCGCCAGTGGGTCATCGCCCTCCATGTCAGCAACTGTGAGGGGGGCGGGAGCCTCGCGCGAGGCCGCCGCGGTCTGCAGCGGGTTGCTCAGTGGTGCGCCGCCGATCGTGATCAGCCCCCCGGCCTGGCGGAGGAAATCGCCGACCGCGCTGCTCGCCTCCCCCGGCATGCAGCCGCCACACGGAAGCACCAGCAGGTCGAAGCTCTCGCGGCTGAACACCGACTGGTCAGTGAGCTCGTCGCCACCGATCAGACGCGCCGTGCATCCGACGTCCTCAGCCAGCCGCGCGACGCAAGCCGGGTCTGAGGCCATTCCCGCGAGGGGCTCCTCGTCGCTGAGGATCGCCACCATCGGCGGCCCGGGGCGCACGGGCATGTCTATGCTCACGGTGTCCG
>JAYENL010000039.1:0-2784 GCA_034722055.1 Armatimonadota bacterium | reverse complement strand
CCCGGAACACGTTCTGTGGCTGGGGGGTCCCGGAAACACGGGCTCAGAACGATGAACCGAAAGGCAGGCGCATCGGCGTGGCGGTGGCTGGGGGGTCCCGGAAACACGGGCTCAGAACCCTCAAGCGTGATACCCCTCTCCCTGATTTCATTGGTGGCTGGGGGGTCCCGGAAACACGGGCTCAGAACTCTGTTCGCGCCACGGGCGACCGTCCTCGTCGATGTTGCTGGGGGGGCCCCGGAAACACGGGCTCAGAACCTTCTCCGTACCGCTCCCAGTGTTCTTGTTCTTCGTGGCTGGGGGGTCCCGGAAACACGGGCTCAGAACATAGAGATTCGGGTGGGATATCCCAGGCTTGGAAGTTGCTGGGGGCCCCCGAAAACACGGGCTCAGAACGTGGCGCGGCATTCCCGCTGGTCATTGCTGCGGTGTTGCCGGGGGAGGAGCCCCGCCAACGCGACGCTGTAGACTCGTCTGGTCCCGCCTGACTGCAGTGTTCTGAGCGACCGTTTGGGTGAGAGGAGTCCGCTGCAAGTTACGTAAGCAGAGGGCGCCCGATGCGCATCGGGCGCCCTCTGCAGGTCATGGTCTCGCGTTCGCTGAGTCTACGGCGCGATGACTTCGTTCTCGATCGCCCAGGTCACCAGCTCCTCATCCGAGTTCACGGCGGCCTGCTGCTTCATGCGGCCGATGCGATTGTCGAGCGTCTTCTTCGTGATGCCCATCCGGCGGGCGATCTCCTGTCGCGGCAGGCCCTCGGCGAGGCCCGCGAGTATGGCCTTGCGCTTGGCCGTCCACCCGAACTTGGGCCGGCCGTCGCCTCGCTTGCGAACGCGCCCTTCCATCGGCAGGGCGTGCATCTCGGCGTCGATCCGGTCGGAGGCCAGCTCCACCGCCTCCTCAATGGTTTCGACCGACAGCCGCTTGGCGATGTGACGCCGCAGCCCGCGCACTGTCTGCTCCTCGACGTCGAAGGTCTCCGCAATGGCGCGGTCCGATCGGCCGTCGCGCCTGTGCTTGAGGTAGGCCAGCTCCCGCGGGGTCAGCGCCGAGGCCCCATCCTCACCACTACGCTTGTTGTAGTTCGGGAGTGGCAGCACGCGCTCGGGCAGGAAGTGCACCTTCAGGCGCAACTCCAGGTCGTCGCCCCCCACCCGGCGCATCTCGGCGCTCTCGATGACGGTGAAGAGGGCCTCGCGCCTCTCCTGAGGATCAAGCGCGTCCCAGATGGCGTCGAAGTCCTGCAGCACCTCCTGGATCGCCGACAGCTCCGCCTTCCGGACGGACTGATCCTCGATCTGGGCCTGCACCGCGGCGATCTGCTCCTCGAGCGTGTCGCGCTCGGTGGTGAGCCGGCCCTTCTGCTCCCGGTACTCCTCGGAGCTGAGATCCCCGTCGAGGCGGAGGTCCGTGAGCCCGTCTACGCGTGACTGCACCCTCTTCAGCTTCTCCTGCAGGGATGCCGCCTGCTCTCCGAATCGATCTGCTTCGACCTCGAGCACGCTCTGGACCTCGTCCAGCGCCAGCTCCTGCACGCGGTCGGAGGCGGCGAGCTCTCGGACTGTCCTCAGGACGGCCTCCTCCACGGGCTCGGCGACCTTCTGCAGGCCGGGACAGTCCTCATGGTCGCCGCGGCAGATGTACTGGCGGCGACCGCCGGGCGTAAGGGCGGCGTAGAGCCGATTGCCGCAGTGCGAGCAGGTGAGAATGCCGTTGAGCGGGTAGTCGGCCCTGTTGATCGTGGTGGCACCCAGCCGGCGGTTGCGCTTGAGGCGCTTGAGGATCAGTTCCCGGTCCTCCGGATCCCACATTCTGTCCTCATACCACTGGGCGCGGATCATCTCCCCATCCTGCTTGGGGCGCAGCCCGGCGTACGCCGGGTGCAGAAGAATCTTGCGGACCGCGCTGGAGTCCCAGTTTGTCCCTCCTTGGGAGCGAGGGACACCCAAGCGGCAGAGCTCGTCCGCGATGCGGGTCGTGGTCCACCCAGACTGGTATCTCTCGAACATCCACCGCACCCAGCGCCACTGCTCCTCGTTGCGCGTGTAGCCGCGCCGCCCACCGGCCGGGACGTCCTCCGGGTCCTGCCGGTCAAAGCCGTAGCGGGCCGGTCCACCGGGCGGGTAGCCGGCCGCCGTACGGTCTGCCCAGCCCTGCTTCACCCGCCAGATGTGCTGCCGCCGCTGGTAGGCCGCCGCAATCTGCAGCATGCCCGTGACGAGCATACCTTCATCGGTCGTGGGGTCCACGTCGACGTTGAGGAAGCGGAAGCCGATATCGCGCTCGTCCAACCACTCGTGCACGAAGTAGTGCACGTGCTCGTTACGGGCCCCGCGGCTCACCTCGAAGAACAGCACGAAGTCCAGCTCATGGTTGTCGGCATCCTCGAGCAGGTCCGTGAGGGCCTCCCGAACACCATACGACCGTGGGCCATCCCGCAGCATCTGCCTGGGGCGGTTATCGCCGGTGATCCCGGGCTCCACGTATTCGCGGAGCTCGTACTCCCCCTCGCCGAAGGCAGCGTCAGCGTACTCTCGTGCGCGGCTGAGTTGGGTCTCGATGGAGTGCCCTTCCTCGATCTGCCTGGGGTCGCTGACCCGGGCGTAGACGCCGATGACGAACTTGTTGTGAGCGGTCATATCGTTCACCTCGGAACCACTATAGTTGGTTGGTCTGCTACTGTCAAGTAGTCCACGGCATGACTTGCATACGAAACATAGTGGGGCAAGGCCACAGGGCCGTGCCCCGTACGCCTGGCGCTACGCCAGCGAACGCGCCCGGATC
>JAYENL010000038.1:97843-114397 GCA_034722055.1 Armatimonadota bacterium | reverse complement strand
TCGCCGGGCTGTAGACAGCAGGTCCAGCCACAGAGAGGGACGAGACGACGATGCCGGAGCCGACGCTTTTCGGGATCTCTGAGGAGGGCAAGCGCTGCACGCGCATGCCCCAGCCCGACGTCCCGGCCGCCGCGCCGGACGAGATGATCCCCGCGGCGCATCTGCGGGATGAGCCACCGAATCTGCCGCGGGTCAGCGAGCCGGAGATCGCGCAGCACTTCGCGCGACTGGCCGGTGAGAACTTCAACGTGGACGCCAACTTCTACCCGCTGGGCTCCTGCACCATGAAGTACAACCCCAAGGTGCATGAGAGCATCGCGTCGGAGGCGGGTTGGACGCGGCTGCACCCGGAGATGCCGGAGGAGGCCGCGCAGGGCGCCATGCGGCTGATGCACCAACTGGAGAGCTGGCTGGCGGAGATCCTGGGCATGGAGGCGGTGTCGCTGCAGCCGCCGGCGGGGGCGGCGGGCGAGTTCACCTCCTTGCGGATCTTCAGGGCCTGCCACGACAGCCGCGGCGAGACGCGCAGGCGCGTCATCGTCCCGGATACCGCGCACGGCACCAACCCGGCCTCGGTGGCCCGCTGCGGCTACACCGTCACTGCGCTCCAATCCGGGGATGACGGTCGGGTGGACCTCGGGGAGCTGGAAGACGCCCTCGATGACGACGTAGCCGCCATGATGCTCACCAACCCCAACACGCTGGGCCTCTTCGAGACCGAGGTGCTGGAGATCGCCCGGCTCGTCCACGAAGCGGGCGCCCTTCTCTACTGCGACGGGGCGAACCTAAACGCCATCATGGGCCATGCCCGGCCCGGGGACATGGGCTTCGACGCCGTGCAGGTGAACCTGCACAAGACCTTCAGCACGCCCCACGGAGGAGGCGGGCCCGGCTCGGGGCCGGTGGCTGTGACGGCGGAGCTGGCGCCCTTCCTGCCGGTCCCGCGGATGATCGAGAGCGGCGACGGCCGCCTGGCGTGGGACTGGGACAGGCCCCAGAGCATCGGCAAGGTGCACGCCTTCTACGGGAACTTCCTGGTGGCGGTGCGGGCGTGGGCCTACATCCTCTCGATGGGCGCTGAGGGTCTGCGCAGGGTCAGCGAGGATGCCGTCCTCAACGCGAACTATGTCATGCACATGCTGCAGGATGAGTGGGACCTGCCCTATCCCGGCCCGTGCATGCACGAGTGCGTCCTGTCGGCAAAGGCGATGCTGCAGGAGACGGGCGTGAGGGCCGCGGACGTGGCCAAGAGGCTGCTGGACTTCGGTATCCATCCGCCGACGATGTACTTCCCGATCATCGTGGACGAGGCGCTGATGATCGAGCCGACCGAGACGGAGAGCCGGAGCACGCTGGAGCGCTTCATCGCGGTCATGCTGCAGATTGCGGATGAGGCCCGAGAGGAGCCTCGACGCCTGCACGACGCGCCGCGCCGCACGCCGGTGAGGCGGGTGGATGAGGTGAAGGCCGCTCGCGAGCCGATACTCCGATGGAGGCCCGTGGAGTAGGGGATCGCTGGGCGATGGGCCCGTTGCGTCTTCCTCCTCCTACTGCTCTTGTGTCCGGGCCTTGAGCACGAGGATCCTGCCGCTGGTGGCGGTCGCGATCTCTCCTTGGCCGCAGCCGTCGAAGTCCGCGATGACGGCCCAGCTCAGCCACAGCGGCGCCTGCCAGCGGACCTCGCCGGCCCCGTCCTCGTTGGTGCCGATGCAGAAGGGCCCGACCAGGAACTCCCCCCTGCCGTCGCCGTCAACATCGGCGCACAGGACCGGTCCGGCGGGCGGCGAGGGAAGCTCCAGCTCCCACTCCACCTCCCCGCTCCATAGGTCCCGGCAGACGAATGTCCGGCTGTTGCGCAGGGAATAGCCGGCCTCCAGCGAGCCGTCACCGTCCACGTCAATCAGCCCGGCCTTGTCCGGAACGTCGTAGCCCGCGACCTCGCGCCAGATGCCCTCCGCCGGGTCGGGCTTCATCAGCCCGAAGCGGCCGTGGCCCAGCGGCACGAACCAGTGCGGCTCGGTGGCGTCGGGCGATCGGTAGACCGGGCAGTAGCTGTTGTAGAGCAGCGCGGCGTAGAGCGAGTCCTCAGCCGTGATGTTGGCAGTGTGGTGAATGCGGGCGAAGCTCCCGTCCTCGCCGCGCAGGAATGCCATGTAGCTGTACATGTCCATGAGGACCTCTTCGACGCCGTCGCCGTCGATGTCGAAGGCCCCGGGGATGCCGATGGGCCGGACTCCGCGCCATCGCCCCTGGTTGTGATAGAGATCGCGGAACCACAGGACGGTGCCGTCTCGCCCGTCCAGAAGGAAGGTCCCCTCCACCGTTCGGTCCGGGCTCGCCACTGAGATGGCCACGCCGGCCCTGGGCCCGGGGAGGAACTCGCCTGCGTTCCAGGCCACGACCTCGATGTCCTCGCTGGCGGGCAGGTCCTCGAGGACGCTCTTCCACAGCAGCGTGTGGTCCGCGCGCCAGGCCCTGATGCACAGCCTGCCGGTGGGGGTGCGTCCAGGCGCGATCAGGCACAGCCTCCCGTCGCCCTCCAGGTCATACAGCAGCGGCCCCAGGCGACCTCTGGGAGCCTCGAACTCGTGCTCCGCCAGCACCCGGGAGTCCCCGGAGTCGCTGAGCGAGTAGATGCACACGGCGTCGCCGGGGACGGCGGCGATGAGCTCGGCGCGGCCGTCGCCGGTGAGGTCGGCCGCCGACAGCGATGCCGGCCGGCCGCCCGCCAGCGGCAGGCTCCACTGCACCGCGCCCGGCCAATCGACCGCCTCCAGACTCCCCGATGCGCCGGTCACCAGCATCCGCAGCGGCTGGCCCTCGCGCCCAATCGCCAGGCGAATGTCCGCCTCAGTGAGGACTCGCTCCCGGGTCGCCGCGACCTGCTCAAGACCATCCTCCACGAGCCGGTAGCGGACGAGCTCCGGTCCCTCTTCGTCACCATGCAGCAGAAGCAGCTCTCCCGGCCCGGCGTCCGTAGCTGCGACCACGCCGTAGAGACGCGCGGCGTCGAAGCCCGCGATGCGTTCGACGCTGCCGGAGCCGGCAATGCGATGGACCTCGAGCCGCGCTTCGCCCTCACCCGAGAGGCGGCGGACGATCAGCCCGCCGCCGCTCTCCCCTCCGACTGCCGGGCAGAGGCCCTCGCAGACGCAGTCGCGCAGCTCGATCTCGACCTCGCCCGTGCTCCCGTCCCGCACCCGCACGAATGGGCGAAACTCATGTTCGGGATCGCGCACGTTGTAGAGGATCTCAGTGGCGCCATCGGCATCGATGTCGCTGATGCTGATGCACTCCAGGGCGACGCCGGGCGTCTGGTAGACCTCACCGTAGTAGTGCTGCCACGCCAGGTCCGAGGGCCCGTCGCGGTTGAGGATGATCCCGTGCACGTGCTGCTGGATGGCCTCGCCCGCGACGCAGATGATGGGCCGACCGTCGCGCGCCGTCCCCAGCGCCCACGGGCCGTAGTTCCGCCGGTGAGCGCCGCCGATGTCGTAGACCAGGGAGCTGATCGTCTCCCCGGTGCGTGCTTCGAATCCCCGGCACCGATGATGCCTCACGTTCCAGATCACCGGCTCGCCGGGGACGCGCAGGTCCAGGCGGATGTCACAGCCGTGGTCTGCCCGCTCGGGGTGCTCGCCCGGCTCCACCACGGTGCGGCGCCAGACGAACCGCGGCTCTGCATCGGGAGGGAAGCTTATCAGGCAGCCCTCCTGGCCGTACTGCTGGAAGACCGCCGCCTCCATGCCGGGCGTGTCCGGCAGCACGTCGCCGACCTGGCATCGCAGGTAGACGTGTGGCGGCTCGAAGGCGTGCCGCCAGTAGAGCTCTCCCGTGGCCGCGTCGAGCACCGACAGCCGCGCGCCCGCCGTCAGCACCACGTAATCGCGGCCGTCGCCGCGGAGGTCGCCGAAGAAGGCCAGCGAGCCGGAGTCGGCGCCGGTCCAGAGCACCTTACCCTCCATGGTCACCAGGCGCAGGCGGCCGTCATTCACCAGCAGCAGATCAGTGCCGTCGGCCGCCCGTACCTGCCTGACCCAGGACAGCTCGCCTCCCACCTCGATGGTGGCCCAGACCTCCGGCGCCTCCTCCATCCCCAGGACGAGCGGGGAGAAGCCCGTGAGCTGGCGGTCGTGCAGCACCCGCGGCCAGTCGGGGTCCCACACATCCTGGCAGCGGACGCCCGGCATCAGCGGGTGAGTCATCTGTGCGCCGCTCATGGTCGCGCAGACGGTACCGAGCGCGAGAGCAACAAGCCATCGCCGGTAGCTCGGCACGCTGTTGTCCTCCTCCTGTGCGCCATCCGATGTCAGGCCGGCGCAGCCGGTTTCGCGTGCAAGCGGCGCAAGACCTCTGCGCCCCGGCTGTTGCGGTGATCCATTGCAGTGACGTCGTACGGCTTACCTCCGCCCACATCGTGGCGAGTGGCGATTCGATGTGTGCCGTCTGGAGGGGCCGTCTGACCCTCCAGCATCGTTCGCTGGAGCCGAAGCCGGCCCGGCCGTTGGCCGTCCACGCCGCCGATTGCTTCGCGTGCAGCGGGCCGACTTCGCGCGCTCCTGAGAAGCGCCCGCAAACGGCCCCTCCACGGCCAACAGCCCTCCGCATGAGACCGAAGGTCTCCAAAGGTAAGGCCGTATGGAGGGGCCGGACCACTGTCCGGCCCGCCGTTCATGCCGTTGAGACCGGAGGTCTCCGAGGGGCGGGCTTCCCTGCCCGCCCGTCGTTGCCGTTCTCGTTCCATGAATGGTGTTGGGTCGGCCGCCCTTGCAGTCATGTCGTACGGAGCCGCGGGCTGCCCAGCCCGCCCGCCGTTGCTGGGGCATCGGCAGGAGTCGTCGCGAGTGTGGGGAAGGCTCCCAGCGCGCGACGTGTGAAGCTGGACGGGCAGGGAGGGTGCAGTATGGACAGACTCGGCGTCGGCATGATCGGCTCGCAGTTCGTGGCGGAGATACACGCGGAGTCCTTCGCACGCATACCGAGCGCGGAGATCGTCGCGGTGGCATCGCCGACGGAGGAGCATGTGCGGGAGTTCGCGGGGCGGCACGGCATCGACCGGTGGTTCACGGACTACCGGGAGATGCTGGAGCTGCCGGAGGTCGATGCCGTGGTGCTGGGCCTGCCGAACTACCTGCACTGCCAGGCCTGCTGCGATGCCGCGTCCGCGGGCAAGCACGTCATCTGCGAGAAGCCGCTGTGCACCACCATGGAGGAGGCGGACCGGATGATTGGCGCCTGCGCTGACGCCGGCGTCACGCTCTGCTACGCGGAGGAGCTGTGCTTCGCGCCCAAGTACGTTCGGGCCAAGCAGCTTGTGGATGCGGGGGCTCTCGGCGAGGTCTACCTGCTGAAGCAGTGCGAGAAGCACGATGGCCCCCACGCGGACTGGTTCTGGGACCTGGAGCTGTCGGGCGGAGGCGTGACGCTGGACATGGGCTGCCACGGCTTCGAGTTCTTCCGCTGGATGCTGGACAAGCCGCGGGCGGTGAGCGTCTACGCCGACATGGACACGCACCTGCGCGGGGATCGCACCCGCGGAGATGACAACGCCACCATCATCGTGGAGTTCGAGGGCGGCGCCCGCGGCATCGCCGAGGAGTCCTGGATCAAGAAGGGCGGGATGGACGACCGCGCGGAGATCTACGGCTCCGAGGGCGTCATCTTCGCGGACCTGCTGCGGGGCAGCTCATTCTTGACCTACTCGGATACCGGCTATGACTACGCGGTGGAGAAGGCCGCCACCACGCGGGGCTGGAGCTTCACGATGTACGAGGAGTCCTGGAACTACGGCTTCCCGCAGGAGATGCAGCACTTCGTGGACTGCATCCTGAACGATGAGGAGCCCCTGGAGACCGGCGAGGACGGCAGGGCGGTGATGGAGATCATCTTCGCCGCCTACGAGTCCGCGGGCACGGGCCGAAAGGTGGAGCTGCCCTTCACGCCGCCTCCCGACGCGCGGCCCTTTGAGCTGTGGCTGGAGCGGGACTGAACGGGCGCGATCTCCACGCGATCCCCATAGGTGGTGCGAGGGTGGCTTGCCTGGAGGGGCCGCTTGAGGGCGACTGCCCAGCAGTCGCGCGAAGTCGGCCCGCGGGCTACAGGCGAAGCGACGGCCGGGCCGGCTTCGGCTCCAGCAAACGACCTGGAGCGTCAGGCGGCCTCTCCCACCGACACACGGGGCGAATCGCCGCTGACCACGATGGGGTGAAGGTACGCTTCCACGCGGCCGTGCTCTGCATCAGTCGCCGAGCTCCACCGCCGGCGACTCGTTCACGATGGCGGTCTCGAATCCGTTCAGTTCATTGCCCTTCCACGTCAGGCTGACCACGTTCTCGCCCACGTGCAGGGCGCAGGCCGCCCGCTGCCGGCGGTCATCGATGATGCGGTTGCCGAGGATCCGCGTGCCCTCCGTGTGGCCGTCGATCCAGATGGCGGCGTCCTCGGGGCCTCCGTTGTTGCGGATGAGGTTGCGGTGGAAGGTGCAGCGGTGGCCCGAGTTGTAGTCGGGCTCGTCGCGCAGGTAGACACCGTGCCGGGCGTTGCCCTCGATGACGTTGTCCACGAAGGTGTTGTCGGTATCCTTGTGGCCGACGGAGATGCCGAATGACCCGTTGTCGTGAATGTGGTTGCCTTCGAGGCGGCTGTGGGTGACGCGCCAGCACAGGAACAGCCCCACGCCTCCGTTTTCGTAGACCTCGCAGTCGGTGATCCGCGTGTGGTGGCTGCCGGAGCCGGGGTGCAGGCCGAGGTTGGCATTGCCGTAGGCGGTGCATCCCGAGACCTCGGTATGGGGGCTGACCTGGTAGCTGATCCCATCGCCGTTGAAGTTGCGGGCGACGCAGTCCTCTATCCGGCAGCGCTCGCACTGGAAGAGGTATATCGCGCCGCCCCGGCAGCCGTTCAGCGGCGGGTTGCCCTCCCTGTTCCCGTCGCAGATGATGCCCTCGATGGCCGCGTCAGTCACGCCGTATCCTGCGATGATGGGGAAGACGTTCTGGACGGTGGCGCCGCCGCGGACGGTGAAATCGGAGTGATCGACGGGCCGATCGAGGACCAGGTCATCGCCCTCGATGGCGGCGATCGTCCGCACGTCGTCGAAGAAGCCACGGGGCTTCGGTGCGGCCTGCAGGGCGACGCCCCAGCCGACGCGCCACTCGGACGGGTCCTCGACCTTCACGCGATCATGATAGAAGCCGCAGTCGGAGACCAGCGGCCTGCTGAAGCCGTCGGACTTGCGCAGGATCACCTCGCCATCGCCGCGCAGGACGATGTTGTCCCGCAGCATCACGGAGTTGTGGCAGAGGTACTCCCCGGCCGGAATCACGACCTCGCCTCCGCCCTGTACGGCGGCCTCGTCGATGGCCGTCTGTATCTCGACGTTCGTAGCCATGCCCTTCGACCTCCCAACCTCCACGGTCACGTGCATCTGCTGGGCCGCGCCGCGCGCCGCAGCCACCAGCGCCACCGAAGCTGCCAGTGCGTAGATGATGCTGATGCGCCTCATGCGGGACCTCCTCCTTCAGTCGCCCGGCGGCGACGCGCTGGCTATGAGTGCTGGCCGCGTTCGGCGCCCGACGCGTAGCGCAGGACCTCGTTCGGCTCCGCCAGCCAGACCTCGTCGCCGCCCAGCTCGCGGACCGTGGCGAAGCGCTCCTCGAGCTGCTCCAGCGTGCAGTCCTTCCACGGATGAATCGGCTTGCCGGGCATGGGGCAGTGGCAGTAGTCGATGATCCAGCCCCCGGCCTCCTGCGCCTGCTGGATGCGTTTGAAGGGATCGAAGGCGGAGTAGAAGGGCGGAGGATACTCGGTGTGCAGCGGCACGCGACACAGCCGCATCGGCTCCGGCGGCCAGCGGTTGATGTCATCGTAGATGGTCATGATGCCGCTGTAGCCCGCAGCCGCGGCGTGCTCTCGGACCACCGGGTAATGATCGTTGCTGCCCGGCAGGCAGAAGATGCTGATGGGCGTCTGCAGCGTCTCCTCCAGCAGCTCGCGGCTCTCCACCAGCTCCTCTCGCCAGTTCTCCTCGGTGATCGTCCCGTGAGTCATGCCGTGGCAGGATGCGCCCCAGCCCTCGCCCCGCAGCATGTCGATCTCGTCCCGCGACAGGATCATCATGCCGTCGTAGCTGCTGCCGGGGACGTCCCGCGGCACGCCCACCTGGCTGGCCACCAGGCAGACGTGGCCGGGGATGCCGTAGGTGCGGTGCGCCTTCAGCGCGTGCTCCAGCAGGGCCTGGCAGCCCTCGTCATAGGTGATGGAGTAGACCCAGCGCTTTCCGTCCTTCCACATGACGGTCTCCCCTCGTCAGTGCAGGCCGCACGACGATGGATCGCGTCTCACAGCTCCAGGAACTCGGGCATATTCGCCCGCAGCCACTCCCGGAAGCCCTCCAGCAGCTCCGGGGTGGCGGCGGGGTAGGGCCCCCGGCAGCGCAGGCTGGTGTGCAGGAAGCCGGCGCTGCGCCCCAGCAGGCGGTCGATGGCGCTGTCGGTGCAGCCCGCATCGATGACGGGCTTCAGGCCCTCGGCGACCAGGCGGTCGAACCTGTCCGTCCACACCCGCAGCTCCTCCCACCGCTGCTGGCGCAGGAGGTCGAACGCCTGCAGGATGATCCGCGGGTTCTGGTAGACGAGGGCGCTGCAGGAGCCGATGGCGCCGTGAGGCCCCAGCTCCGTCCAGGCGCTCTCCGACACGAAGACGTTGCAGAGCTCGCTGATGGCGGCGCAGCCCTCCGGGGTGCGCCCGACCGTCCCGGCATTCGCCTTCACGCCGATGACCGCCGGCACCGCCTCATGGATCCGCCGGTGCATCTCGAGGCTGATGGCCTTCTTGGAGCGCAGCGTCTCGTAGATGGTGATGGGCATGCCCGGCACCGCCGCCGAGACCTGCTCGAAGAACGGCACCACCTCCGCGTCCGGAACCTCCATCCAGAAGGGGAGGGCAAGCTGGATAGCGTCGGCGCCCCGCTCCGCGGCATAGCGGGCGCGGCGGATGGCGCCTCGCGTGAAGGTGGAGGTGCAGCCGATCATCACCGGCGTGCCGGCGCTCCGGCACTCCTCGATGGTCGCGTCGGTGACCGCGCGGAACTCCTCGAGCTCCAGCGCATAGAACTCCCCCGTCGTCCCGCAGGTGTAGACGCCAGGCACCCCGGCCTGGCAGCATCGCGCCACGTCCGTGCGGTAGGTGGCCTCGTCGAACTCGTCGTCCTCGGTCCACGCGATCGGCAACCCTGCCCACGGGCCGGTGAGCTGCTCTCTGTCCAGCATGACGGCCTCCTGTACGCCCGATGCTCTGGCGAGATGTTCCCTCTGCTCTCGGGCTGACCCACCGGCCACCCCTACCCCTCCGGTCGCAGGTCCAGCCCCGCGGGGCGTCGAACGGAGCGGCACGAGCGCCCGCGCCTGCGGAAAGGAGCATTCGACCATGTTCAGCCTCGACCTGCAGCGCTATCGGCTGGTGGATCTCTCTGTGACGATAGAGCCGCCCGGCACCGAAGAGCGACCCCTGGAGGTGACGATTGGCCGCCTGGCCGACGACACCTTCAAGACGGACATCTCCAGGCTGCACTCCCACGTGGGAACGCACGTGGAGGCCCCCGCGCACTTCTACGAGCAGGGCGCGTCCATCACGGAGGTGCCGCTGGATCGCTTCTTCGGCCCCGCCGCGCTGCTGTCAATCGATGACGCCTCGGAGCGCGTGGTCACCGGCGAGGTGCTGGACCGCCACCTCTCGGACGTCCTGGAGCCGGGATACATCCTGCTGTGCCGCAACGGCGTGCATGACACTCGTGAGACCATGGAGGGCATCCCCACGCTGACCCCGGACGCAGCGCACTGGATGGTCGAGCACGAGGTGAAGCTGCTCGTGATCGACTGCTGGTTCGGCCTCGGCGAGGACGTGCCGCATACGCGCGAGCTGCACGACGTCGTAATGTCACGCGACATCTGCATCGTGGAGTTCGCGGTCCTCGACGAGCTGCGGCGCGATCGATGCTTCTTCATGTCCCTGCCGGTCGCCTTCGCGATGGACAGCAGCTTCGCTCGGGCCGTCGCGCTGGAGGAGCGATAGCCAGCGTCTGTTCCTCCCCGGAGACACCGGGGCGCGGGATCCGAAAACAGTACTGCTGAGAGTGGTCCATCGTTCGGACAGCCGGGAAACGATGCACTGGCGTAGGTCGGGCTTCCAGCCCGACAATGGGAACAGCGCACGGACAGGAGTGTCCGTGCCACTGAACGGATGCCGGCAGTGGAGGACGGCAAGCGGCGCCGGCCTGGAAGAGCATTGACCGCATGGGGGCGTGACTGGCTGCTGCGGCGCTGTCGTCGGCGCCGTATGGAGGGGCCGGACCACTGTCCGGCCCGCCGTCAGCTCCATCCCTCGCGTAGGTCGGGCTTCCAGCCCGACAACGGGAACGGCGCACGGACAGGAGTGTCCGTGCCACTGAACGGCATGTTTAATGCCCAAGTCGGTAGGGCGAGAGAACGCCTCCACGGCCGGCGTCGGCGCGACCGCGATCCAGGGAAGGTGCGACTGCCATGCACGACGCCATCGGGACCACATGCTCAGTTGTCGCCATGCTGCTGCTTTTGAGCACGGCGGCGGGCGCTCAGGACCTCATCGACCATGGGGTGGGCACGCCGCTGGCGGAGAGGCGGGGCGTGGTGGGCGTGCAGGACGCGAATGGCCGGAACCTGGTCATCGCCTGCAGCACCGACCTTTCGCCTCGCGGATGGATCCTGGTCACCGACATCGACAGCGGGGAGACGGAGCAGATCTACGCTCCGGAGGGCGTCCCCGCCTCCGCGCCCTACGGGAGCCTGGTCGCCCGCTCCGGCAGGTTCTATACCGGCATGGGCGACGTTCTGCTGGAGTTCGACCCCACATCGCGGCAGTGGACCTTCCAGCACAGGTTCGAGCCGGCCAGTTCCTTCCTGCGCATCATCGAGGGGCCTGACGGGGTCATCTGGGCCGGCGACGTCTACCGCGCCGGGCTGGTGTCCTATGATCCGGCGACGGGCGAGACGGCGGATCACGGGCCGATGGACGAGAGGGAGAAGTACCTCTCCCACCTGGCCTACGACGACGCCGGCTGGCTCTACTGCGGCATCGGCACCGGGGCCTGGAAGATCGTCGCCTATAACCCCGAGGCCGGAGAGAAGCGTCAGATCGTCCCTGAGGATGAGCTGGGTATCGGCACCGCCTACGTGCAGACCGGCATCGATGGCAACGCCTACGGCCGCGCCGGCGAGCAGTGGTACCGCCTCAGCGGCGGGGAGGGCGTGAAGATCGAGGCGTCCGAGGTCGCCACCGAGCTGGACATGGGCGACATCTACTGGGGCGATGTGAAGGCGGCATTCCCCGACGGCCGAGAGGTCGCGGCCTACAACATGGTGGAGCGTTATCTGACCGTTCGGGACCCTGAGGCCGCCGAGACCGCCAGGATCGACTTCGACTACCAGTCCGAGGGCAGCGCCATCCGCGTCGTCGTTGCCGGGCCGGACGGGCGCGTCTACGCCAACTCCGCCCACCCGTCACGCTTCATCGTCTACGATCCGGAAGCGGATGAGCTGCACCACGAGCCCGATCCTATCGCACTGAAGGGCTTCGGCGTGCAGGGGAAGTACGTCTTCGGCGGCCACTACGGCGGCGGGAAGCTCTACGTCTTCGACACCACCCGCCCGTGGAATATGCACCCGGGGGCGCCGCGAATCGAGGGTGCGCTCGACGCCGAGTCCCTGGCGGCCGTTGCGGAGGCGGACGGGGGCAGAGCCATCTACCTCGACGGTCACGAGGTGGTCTTCCTCAAGGGCGAGGACTACGGCAGCGAGCTTCATCTCCCGGTCGGCGTGCCGCAGCAGGGGCGGTATTACCTGCTGATCGGCACGTACCATGCACCCAGCTACTGCAGGGGCCAGGTGCTGCTGGACGGCGAGAAGGTGGGGGAGCCCTTCGACCCGCGAGCTCCGGCCGTCGGCCCGGGCCCGATCCTGAGCCTGGGGCCATTCGACGTCGCGGCCGGCGAGCACCGGGTGTCGATTCGGACCGTGGATGGCGGCAGCGAGAATCCGTGGCTCTCGGTGCGGGCCGTTGCGCTGACCGAGGAGCCGCCTGACGATGAGGCCCTCGCCCCACCCACGCCCAACCCGCGACTGGTGGGAGCGTTCGCGCCGGACATCAACGTGCCCTGGGGGGCGCTGGCGCATCCCGACGGGGATCATGTGCTCATCTCCGGCAACCCCGGCTACGGCTTCATTGGCGGGGGCGTCGCCATCCACAGCCTCAGCAGCGGCGAGAACCTGCTGCTGCGACACACGGACCTGGTGGAGAACCAGATGACCCGGGACATGGCAGCGCTGCCGAGTGGGGACGTCATCGGCTGCACCTCAATCAGCGGCGGGCACGGCACCACGCCCGTGGCCGAGGAGGCCGTCCTCTACCTCCTCGACTGGGAGACCAAGCAGGTCCAGTGGCGCGTAACACCCATTCCGGGGCTGGCCACGATCAACGCGGTGACGACGGGGCCTGATGGCAACCTCTACTGCGTCGGCTCGGACTCCACGCTCTTTGTGTTCGACCCGCGCACGCGCGAGGTCATCCACAGCCGCAGCCTGGACGTTTATGGCTCAGTTCCCTACCGCCCCATGACGGCCGGCCCGGACGGAAGCATCTATCTGGTGCTGCGCAAGGCGGTTCTCAGGATCGAGCCCGGCACGTACCACATGGAGACTGCTTGCAGTCTCAGGAAGATCGCCGATGCTCCGGGAGCCATCGGCGGAGGCATCGCGGTCCTGGACGGCCGCGTGTACTTCGCGGTGGGCTCGCATCTGTGGAGCGCAGAGCTGTAGCCGGGGATGGGTCTCGCCTTAGATTGCCGGTCGCGGGTGGAGCGCCTGCAACCCAGGTAAGTACTGGGGCCCGGGCGCCCTCGCCCGCGCATTCTACCGACACTCGGAATTCGCAGCCGCGGGGGCCTCAGTCCCCGGCGGGGGCGGTGATCGCCACCTTGCGATAGATGCCGCCCTGGTTGGAGCCGTCCCAGACTCGCACGGCCAGCACGTTCTGCTCGCCCGCCCGGGCCACATCCGGCTTCAGCGGGACGCTGAAGGGCTCATGCCAGCCCTCGTGATGGCCCAGCAGCGTCCCGTTGAGATACACCCAGGCCTCACCGTCAACGCCCCAGAAGGTGATCTCGGCCTCCCTCTCCAGCCATTCGGCCTCGATCGTCAGGTCGCGGCGGTACCAGGCGAAGCCGTCGTAGGCCGGATGGCCCTGCTCCTCCCAGGGCTTGCCGATCTCGATCGGTTCCCACCCCGAGTCATCGAGGTCCGGGGCGAACCACTCCTGATCCACGCCGACGTCCTCGGGGTCGAGGCGGAAGCGCCAGCCGCCGGCGAGGTCCTGAAGCTGCTGGGCCTGCCGGGCCCGCAGCCCCTCCAGGTGCTGCTGCAGCCACTCGTATCGCCTCCTGACGAAGGGGTAGTTGAGCGTGGCCTTGCCGTTGACCACCCCTCGCCACCGGCCGGGGTCCTCGGTCATGTCGGCCAGCAGGCTGTCGTAGGTCTGCAGCGCCCGCTCGCGCGCCGCGAGGGCGTCCGCGGGATCCTCCTCGTTGTAGGCGGCGTGCCGGAGGGTGGCGAACTGGATCAGCCGCCGCGTGTACTCGTACGACAGGTCGATCTTCGCCAGTCGCCGCTGAATGAGCTCATCGTCGGTGGCGGCGTGGGCGCGCTGGAGGGCCTCCCCCATCGCCGCCAGCACCTCAGCCGTAAAGACCCAGCGGCCGGCGGTCACGCTGTGCCCCGGGAAGTGCTGGCCGCAGGTGGCCATCTGCTCCTCCTGGACGCGGTAGTACTCGCGCATGTGAGGGCCGGCGGGGCCGTAGAGGCGGTTGCACATCTCGTCGAAGATGGCGTCCACGTCGGCATCGACGTCCCACATGAGCTTGGCCGCCACGTAGTAGGCGGGGTAGAGCGTCCAGGCGTTGTGGGTGGTGAACTGGGTGTAGACGCCCTTGTGGCCCTGCTCGTCGTACCAGGGCATATCCTCCTTGATGGAGTGCACGATGGGCCAGGGGAGGCTGGACCAGTTGCTCTTGTTGTAGTACTCGTAGTAGTAGACGTCGCATCCCAGGTCCTGCCATGCGTGGACCAGCTCGACGTAGCGCTGATTGCGGGGACAATCGGGATCGGGCACCGGATGGGCCATGCAGTAGTCCTCGTAGTGGGTGATGATCACCGACAGCATGGGATCGGCCGTGATGGACTCGTCGGCCGGCGGCCAGTTGTAGTCGTTGTAGGCGCCCACCAGGATCCTCGCCTCCGGGTGGGTCTTGCGCAGCTCCTGGGCGACGCGGTTGTAGAAGATGAGGCTCCGCCGCGACTTGCTCTGGTCCCTGGGGACGTCCTCCTCGTCCATGGCGGTGCACTGGGGGCACTCGCACCACATCTGGCCGTCGGTGGGGGAGAATGAGAGGAGGTCGATGCTGGGGTCGGCCTCCAGCATCTCCGCCATGCTCCCGGCCACGGCCTTGGCGACGTCAGGATTGGAGTAACAGAGCTTGCAGTGCCTCTTCTCCGACCGCTCGCCGTCGATGAGCGCGAAGTACTCCGGGTGCTCGTCGAAGTACTCGGAGTGGGGCAGGAGTCGGTTCTGGGTGTGATAGATGCCGGGCTCGATCTTGAAGCCCGCCTCGAGGCCGTCGCCGCCCCGATTCTGTCGGTTCATGTTCGCCCAGAGGCCGTTGCCGATCCAGCGCATGGGGAAGGAGGGGCCGCGGCGGTCGTCGATCTGTTCCACCGCAAGGTCCTCCACCCTCGGCACGCAGTCGCCGAGGGGATCGCCGGGAACGTACCAGCGGACGCCGAGATGGTCCTCCAGCAGGCCGCAGACGCCGTAGAAGCTGCCCAGGTCCGAGCCGCCCTCGATCACGAGGTCGCCTCCGGCGGTGCGGATGACGTACTCCTCGTCCTGCAGGTCCTCCGGGACCTGGGCGCCGGCCTGGGCGGCGGCCCCGGATGCGCCCAGCAGGATGCGATTGCCGTGCACCTCCTCGCCCTCCAGCGCCACCGGCAGGAGGGCGCCGCTCATCTGCTCCAGGTAGTGCCGGAGCTTGCGCGCGGCGTAGAGGAGCTCATCTGAGGGGTCGTCCGGGAGGACGATGGTGGCCGCGGCCTCACCGCCGGTGGCCAGCATCCCAGGATCGGCCTCGATCTGCACGGGCTCCGCTGCCGGCAGCAGGACGCTGGCGCTCTTGTCCAACATACCGTCCACCTCCTGCATGTGCGCCAGGGCCTCTGCGTTGGTGCTCTCCGGGAACTCCCACAGGGCCAGGTGGAACGCGCTGGTCCCCGCGGGGTAGGTGATCTCGAGATAGGTCGGGTACTCCTCGACGCGGGCCGTGGCCGACTGCACCTGGGCGGGAGCGAACATGGCGGCGCCGCAGCCCCGGCTGCCCTCATCCACCGCCAGGTCCATGGCCTCATCGGCGAACAGCACCCACGGCTCAGCCGGCCGCAGCATCAGCCTCCCCCGGGCCGGCTGGCGGCGCTCGGCGGGGACCGCGAAGCGCTGCCGCTCGCCGCGGAAGCCGCCCGGGAAGCAGCGCAGGACGACCTCCACGCGCGCCCACCCGGCGTCCTCCACGCGCCCCTCGATCAGCAGCCGGTCGTCGTCGCGCAGTTGCGCGAAGGTCAGCCGCACGCTGCCCTGCGGCGCCTGGTATACGGCCGTGAAGCGCTCCTGGTCGGGCCATCTCTGGTAGAGCAGCTCGGGACGCCAGGCGCCGACGGACTGGCCGTCCAGCTTCACGTCGATGCAGCCGCCGCCGTACCAGTTTGCGCCGGTCGGGGCGTTGACCCCGATCCCCGACATGCCCTCCTTGGGCACCACCTCGCCGCCCGCCCCATGCTTCTCCGTATCCAGGCAGGCGTGGTACGACACTCCGTAGCTGGGGCTACCGATCGCAAAGCGCGGACCCGGCGCAAGCAGAACGCGATGCCCCTCGTGCGCCCCGCCTTGCTCCTGGATGAACTCCTCGCCGGTAACCGGTTGTGTCACGGCCGGCTCGCCGGCGGGATCGGGGATCGCAAGATACTCCGATGGCGTCTGCTGAGCGGCGGCGGTGAGCCCTGTGGCGAGGATCAGTGCGGCAACCACAATCGACCTGACGAGGGGGCGACGTGCCATCTCTGCGCGACCTCCTCGCTGACGCGCCAACTGAGCGGTCTCGTCCTGTCGTAGTGCATTCGCCACCTCGCCGGCGGCACCTCTGCCTGCGGCATCGCAATCCCAGCCCTTGGATGCTTCGGCATCAGACGGCTCCGTATCAACATCTAAGGGCTGGGCAACGGCAGTGGGCCTGCGGCCCACGTTCGGCTTGGGAAAGCCGAACCTCCTGAACGGCAGGGGCCCCGTTGCCTGGAGACTCCTGCGCCGTGTCGAGGAAAGCCCCCCACCTGACGGGCACGCTCACCGGCCGCCCAAGATCCGTCTTCCAGGAGGGCCGGCTTTCCCAAGCCGGCCGTCGCCCGAAGGGCGACTGTCGTTCAGTCC